>CALQJK010000235.1:0-3594 GCA_943330875.1 Chitinophaga pinensis | reverse complement strand
GGTTTCCTTATTAAATTGATAGTTGCATTGAAATCGATTTTCTAATGATAAGCATTTTCCAAGCACCCGTAAATGAGGCTTTTTTTGATTCTCAAAAGAAATCCATTTACTGCTTTTTTGAGCGAATATCCCATGCCATAACAAACGCTTGTTGCCAGTGGGATACATTTTCAAAATAATGTGCAGGTAGTGAGTCAAAAGTTTTATCTTAATGGAAATTTTAGAAAGGAAGCCACCGGCATCAAGCGTCGAAACGTTGTACGACATGCAATATCATTAACTAAAACAAATATCATGTACTTATTCTTCGACACCGAAACAACTGGACTTCCAAGAAATTGGAAAGCACCCGTGACAGACTTAAATAATTGGCCTCGACTGGTTCAATTGGCTTATTTATTTTACGATAATAACGGAAATGAAATTTCTGGAGGAGACCATATAATCAAGCCACAGGGATTTGCAATTCCTACTGACGCATCCAGTATTCATGGTATTACGACTGAAAGAGCAAATAATGAAGGCAAATCATTACTTACAGTTTTGCAAAGCTTTCAGACCCTAATTAATCAATCGGACTATCTTGTTGCACATAATATGAGTTTTGACGAAAAAATAGTTGGAGCAGAATTTTTAAGAAATAGAATGCAAGATAGCATCGCATCTAAAAAGAAAATCTGTACAATGCAAAGTTCAACAAATTTTTGTGCCATTGATGGACCATATGGATACAAGTGGCCAAAATTATCTGAATTACATTACAAGCTTTTTAAGACCGGCTTTGAGGAAGCACACAATGCTTCGGTAGATATTAATGCAACTGCAAAATGTTTTTGGGAATTAAAACGCATAGGTAAAATATAAATTTTCATTATGGCAGATATTAAGAAAATAAAGCTAAGTATAACATGTTGGTATTTTCCTAAATGGTATGAAAGTGGCTATACCCATGGAAAAGGTCAAACTATTGAAGTTGCAATAAAAGACTTTAGAAGCATTACGACATTAACTAAGACGGAACTTCCGTATGAAAACACTTATTTGATTTTGAATAATAACAACCTACAAGGTTTATACAACGACCTCTCCAACTTAATACTAAATAAGTATGAGAATGTTGCAACAATTGACATGGAACCATATTCTCAAAAAATTTACACAACTGACTTATCAAAAGAAACTGAAAATTGGAACAAAATATTTAACATTCCTCCTGGAGAAAACAATTCTAATGTTCATAAAAAAAAGGATTATTCAAAATATTTTGACCGAAAAGTATTTACCGAAGTTTCAAAAGAAAAGAAGCCATTTCATTCCGAATATATTGGATATACAGGTAGAACAAATCATGAATTACAAAATGGTGTTGAACTAAAATGTGAATTAATTTTTGAAAACGGCGGTACATCTAAAATCGAATACATCTATATAAGAGGAATAACAAAATTGAAAAAGAACTGGTCAACAGGGCCAGTCTCAGAATATTATATCATTCCAAAAGATTTTATTCAGCAGGTTAATAGCGAATTTGAAAAGGCACTAAAAAACAATAGTCCTATTAAAGAGATAAAAGTAGGGTGCAAATTGTTTGATGACAGTATTTTACAATTCAATGAAAGCACAAAAGATAATTACAAATTCGAAAAAAATATCGAATACTATTACAGCCTTGTTTACAAAAAAGAAACTGGAATTGAACTAAAAAAGCAGATAAAAGGAAAGCATCAAACATTTATAGAATCTGCCAGAAGTGGGAGCAGTAATTTATCCTATGAAGAATTAGAAGAAAAATACGGGTATTTAGATTATGATAACGATCGCAATATTGACGATTTTAGAGCAGATTTTTATACTGACTTCTAATCATTCGAGCACGAACGCACAACAGCGTATAAGCAATATTGCCTTGCCGCAGGCGCAACACAATTCCGCATCGCCTACACGCAAAACGTTATAGCCAATGCGGACTTCTGTAACTTAACAAAAAATATCAACCAACGCAAAATCAAAATAACATGGAAATAGTAATAATTATCCTGATTCTAATAAATATGGCGATACATAAATATTTGTCAACACTATACGATTTAGGCACTCTTTCTTATCCAAGAGCATTCATATTATATGCTAATTTTCAGTTCTTAATTTGGTTTATCAGTTTTGTATTCTTATTTGGATGGTTATTTGGTATAATAATCACAGTATTGTCAATGTTCAATATAATACAACTTACTTTTTTGTGGCCATTGGTAATACCTTGGGTTTTAAGACTTCAAAAAGACACAACCGCTGTAAATGTCAATCCAATTTACTATGGATTATGGTCACTTTCAGTTTTGGCTCTTGCTATCTTAACAATAATCAACTTCTTTATTTCGGAATACAAGTCACTTAATCCTTTAATAGTGGGATTTTTAAACGACAATTATATTTCTTTAATCGTTTTTGCGATTATGAGTAACCTTATAAGATATGCTATCCGTGTTAAACTTGTATCACGCCAGAATTAAGCACTGGCTATAACAGCCGTTTGGCGCAATGGCTGGTTTTATTTTTCTTAGCCGGAAATTACTAAGTTGAAATTTTGCTTGTCTTTAGGACAAATCATTAAAAAAGTCGCCACTGACGCCAAGCGGCGGCACGTTATAAGCCATTTTAAAAAAAATATGACACCAGAACAGAAACTAAATGAAGCACATAAATTAATCCAGAGTGGATTGTATGCTGATAGTATTGAAATTTTAAATGAATTGGCGATAAACTCCCAAGACTTTAATATTTCATACTTGTTAGGTGTTGCCTACCAACGGACAGACAATTTTATACTTGCAGAAAAAAACTACAAAGACGCTGTAAGACTCAAGTCTGACCATTTTGATGCATTTCTTGGACTTGGTATAACATATCAAAAACAAGGGAAATTTAATGACGCAATAAATTCGATTGAAAACGCTCTACGAATAAACAGATTTTTTGATGATGCTTATAATAGCTTGGGTTTTACTTATAAGCTTAAAGGCGATTTTAATAAAGCTATTGAAACATACCAGTTAGGGCTTGAAATTCTTTTTGACAATATTTATAATTTCATAAACAAAAACAAAGAATTTATTGATGATTCCACAGTGGCAAATAAGTTCAATGCCAGCTTATGGTTTGAAACGGCTTCTAAGGTCATAGCTCAAAATGCAGGTTCTGATGGAATGGAAAAATTACGTTATCCAACCCCTGAGACAGTTGAAAACATAAGAAAGAACAATCTTTATGGGAATGAATTGTATATTGACGATGGACACACACGGTCAATATTACCTAATATGTTAAACAATTATGCTGACAAGTTATCGTGGAACATTAGATATGCCAACTTTTTGAATAACATAGGAGTGATTTTCTTAGAATTGGACGAGAAGAAAAAGGCAAAACAATATTTTATTGAAGCGATATTATTCACACCAGAAAATACTGAATTTCAAAATCCCATAACTAATTTAGAATATACTGAAGAATGAAAAAAACGGCTTATAACAGCGTGTAAGCAATATTGCCTTGCCGCAGGCGCAACACAAGGCAACATCGCCTACACGCAAACCG
>CALQJK010000234.1:0-3594 GCA_943330875.1 Chitinophaga pinensis | reverse complement strand
GGTTGTAATGGAAATTTTTCTGCATCACTGTCGCCCAATATTTCTATAGACGTTGCATTAAGTTCGACTTTTTGTCCTTTACCTAAAGAGGCAATTATTTCACCATCAGCTTTAATACAGGCGCCCGTAGTAATTCTTTTCAAGATGGACTCATCGAGGGAGCCTAATGCCACAACCACTTGAAGATTATTATTTGTACTACCGTCATTTAAGGCAATGAATTGATTATTTCTAAATGTTCTTACCCAACCCATTACGGTTGTTTGGAAGTTTACCTCTTCTGATTGTAGCAATGTTTTAATTCTGGTGCGCTTGTTGAACATGGTGTATTATTTTGCTTTGCAAAGATAAAAATTGCAAAGATGATTTTTTATTTAATTCGGTCTTTGACGAGAAAAAGTTTTCTTTTTAGGACTATTAAAATTCCTTTGAGCAGGTCCTCTATGGCCCCCGCCGGATCTCTTTTCAGGGGCACTTATTTTAATGTGCTTTGCCTGCTGGTTCAATTCAACATGATAAGGATGAGATCTATCAATATCTATTCCTTTTCCAATAAGTTTTTGAATATCTTTTAAATAAGGCAATTCCTCATATTCACAGAAAGAAAAAGCTACGCCACTAAGTCCAGCTCTTCCAGTTCTTCCAATGCGGTGAACATAAGTTTCTGGAACATTTGGCAACTCGTAATTAATAACATGTGTTAATTCGTCCACATCAATACCGCGTGCCGCAATATCCGTTGCCACTAAAACGCGTGTTGTTCTTTCTTTAAAATTTGTTAAGGCTCTTTGGCGTGCATTTTGAGATTTGTTGCCATGTATCGCCTCTGCTTTAATATTTAATCGAATAAGATCTTTTACAACCTTGTCTGCGCCATGTTTTGTTCTTGTAAATACAAGAGCGCTTTTAATATCGGCATCCTGAAGAAGAAACGACAACAACATTTTTTTACTATCCTTGTCAACAAAAAACAAAGATTGATTTATGGTGTCCGCGGTTGATGAAACAGGGGTCACTTCAACTTTTTGAGGATTTGTTAGAATGGCATTTGCTAATGATTGAATCTCATTTGGCATTGTTGCCGAAAAGAAAAGTGTTTGTCTTTTTTGAGGCAGCTTGGTGATTACTCTTTTTACATCATGAACAAAGCCCATATCAAGCATACGATCTGCTTCATCCAAAACGAAAATCTCAATATCCTTTAAGTTGATATAACCCTGGTTCATTAAATCTAATAAGCGCCCTGGTGTAGCCACTAAAATATCGGCACCTCTTTCTAGTGCGTTTGTTTGAGGGACCTGACTTACTCCTCCAAAAATCACCAATGGTTTTAGCCTTAATTCTCGTCCATATGCCCTAAAGCTTTCTTCAATTTGAATGGCAAGTTCTCTGGTTGGTGTAAGTATTAAAGCCCTGATTGATTTTTGACCTGGCTTTGAAGCGTATGGTTTGCTCAATAATTGCAGCATTGGAATAGCGAAGGCGGCCGTTTTTCCAGTCCCCGTTTGTGCACAACCCAACAAATCTCTCCCAGAAAGAATAAAAGGAATGGCTTTTTCTTGAATTGGCGTTGGCGTTGAATAGCCTTCTTCTTTGAGCGCGCATAATATGGGCTCAATGATTTTTAAGTCTGTAAATAACAAAATAAATAAATTAAAAAATGAGTGCGGAAATGAAGTTATGCTTCATCATCAAAAGAGGTTGTTCTGAAATTGTTTTGTGAGTACACAAACAAAGAGAAAAGAAACCGGCTTTGTGCCGCTGAATACCGTAAAGGTAATGTAATTAACCGGTTATCCTAATTTGTCGGGAAGTTGATATCTTTTAATAACAATAAAAAACCAGTTGAAGTGGAGTTGTGTAGCTGATTTTAGTAAGTGTATGAGTTATTCTATATCAGAAATCATTTAGACAAGAGAAAGTTTGGTATTTTCGCTTTAAAAATCAATAAAAAAATAAGAATATGGAAAAAAGTGAAAGCAAGTGTCCTTTCTCGGGGGGTGCTCTAAAACAAAGTGCAGGAGCTGGTACAAGAAATCATAACTGGTGGCCGAATCAATTGAGATTGAATATTCTTCGTCAACATTCGGTTTTATCTAATCCAATGGGAGATGGTTTTAATTATACTGAGGAGTTTAAAAGTCTTGATTTAAAAGCAGTAAAGAAAGACATTATTGATGTAATGACTACATCTCAGGAATGGTGGCCAGCAGATTATGGACATTATGGGCCATTTTTTATTAGAATGGCATGGCATAGTGCAGGCACCTATCGTATTGCAGATGGTCGTGGTGGCGCGGGTTCTGGCACTCAAAGGTTTGCTCCACTGAATAGTTGGCCTGATAATACCAATCTAGATAAAGCACGTTTGTTATTATGGCCAATCAAGAAAAAATATGGCAAGAAAATTTCGTGGGCCGATTTGATGATTCTTGCGGGCAATTGTGCTCTTGAGTCTATGGGGTTTGAAACTTTTGGATTTGCTGGTGGCCGAGAGGATGTTTGGGAACCCGAAGAAGATATTTATTGGGGTTCTGAAGGTAAGTGGCTGGATGATAAACGCTATTCAGGAGACCGTGAGTTGGAGAATCCGCTTGCTGCCGTTCAGATGGGTTTAATTTATGTGAATCCAGAAGGTCCTAATGGAAATCCTGATCCTATTGCTGCTGCGCGTGATATTCGTGAAACCTTTGGTCGCATGGCGATGAATGACGAAGAAACGGTTGCGCTTATTGCTGGAGGTCATACTTTTGGTAAAACTCATGGCGCTGCGGATCCAGGTAAATATGTTGGACCCGAGCCAGCTGCAGCTAGTATTGAGGAGCAAAGTCAAGGATGGAAAAATTCATTTGGAACGGGCAATGCAGGCGATACTATTACAAGCGGACTTGAAGGCGCATGGACAACAACCCCGACCAGGTGGAGTAATAATTTCTTTGAAAATCTTTTTGGTTATGAGTGGGAGTTAACAAAGAGTCCTGCAGGCGCACAACAGTGGAAACCAAAAGGAAATGCAGGTGCGGGATTGGTTCCTGATGCACATGATGCTTCAAAAAGCCATGCTCCATTTATGCTTACCACGGATCTTGCTTTAAGAGTAGATCCTGCTTATGAGAAAATATCAAGGCGATTCTATGAAAATCCTGGCCAATTTGCTGATGCATTTGCTCGTGCCTGGTTTAAGCTTACACATCGTGATATGGGACCTTTGACACGCTATCTCGGCTCGGAAGTTCCTAAAGAAATATTGATTTGGCAAGACCCTATTCCTGCTGTAACTCATCAGGTAATAAATGAACAAGATATTGTTTCGCTGAAAAGCAAGTTACTTGCTTCTGGATTGTCGGTATCTCAATTGGTATCCACAGCTTGGGCTTCTGCATCAACCTTTCGTGGTTCTGATAAGCGTGGTGGGGCAAATGGTGCGCGTATTCAACTTGCGCCACAAAAGTATTGGGAAGTCAATAATCCCTCTCAGCTTTCCAAAGTCCTTGATGTTTTTGAAAGTATTAAAAAAGAATTTGATAGTGCCCAATCAAATAATAAAGCAGTTTCTATGGCTGACTTAATTGTTTTGGGAGGTTGTGCTGGAAT
>CALQJK010000233.1:0-3604 GCA_943330875.1 Chitinophaga pinensis | reverse complement strand
TCGGCTTCCGGATGTTTCTCACATGAGATGACTTCGCCTGCAAGAAGACCTTGTAGTCCGCCTTTAATGTCCTCGTATTTTTCAAGACTTTCTACCTCAAGACCTATGGAGGTTAAAATGTCCGAAAGTATCTCAGGATCGATTTTTTTAGGAAGATATTCACTTAGCCAATTATAAGAAATAGTCATTGATGTATCAGTTTCGTCGCAAAGATAGTTTTTTGACTTTAGATGCTGCAATAGCACTCCAACTATTCTGTTTTTTTTAAAAAAGTGTAAAAAAATTAAAAAAGATTCTTTGGCTTTGTGCATAAACTTTGTCAATTTTAGTGCTGTATTCATTCATTTTGTGAATAGCTATGTTTATAAACTGTGAATAACCTAATTTCGAATGTGAATCTGGTGTTGATAAGCCTCAACTTATTGCTCAAGAATTCGGACTCTTTTTTTTAATAAAACAATTGAATCTATCTTAGTCGATATAGCGATGTATGAATAGTAACAGAATAAAATGCTATGTTTTTTATTCTTGAATCAAAAAATAATCGGGTAACTATTGTACAATAATTACTCTTCAAAATAACAATATGGAACTCACCAACTACAAAAAAGACAGAAACGTAAAGAAAAAATCCGGCGTAGACTTAGGGACAATGGTTTTTGGAAAAATTCCGCCACAGGCAAAAGAATTGGAAGAAGCCATCTTAGGTGCCATCATGCTTGAAAAAAGTGCATTTGATGTTGCTGTAGAAATACTTAAACCAGAATGTTTTTATCAGGAATCTCACCAAAGGATTTTTAAAGCCATGCAAGGGTTGGCTATAAAGGGTCTTCCTATTGACTTGTTGACGGTAGTGGAAGAATTAAAACTCAGAGAAGATCTGGAATTTATCGGAGGACCTTATTACGTTACCAAACTTACCAATGCTGTAGTTTCTTCTGCTAACATTGACGCACATGCGCGAATTGTAGTACAGAAATTTATTCAAAGAGAACTCATTAGAATCAGCGGTGAAATTATCGGAGAAGCTTATGAGGATAGTACGGATGTGTTTGATATGCTTGATGCTGCAGAGGGAAAATTGTTTGAGATTACCAACAATCACCTTAGAAGAAATTTTGACAGCATCGATTCTGTTATTGTAAAAACGATAACTAAAATTGAAGAAATGAGAAACCGTCAGGAAGATCTGACTGGTGTTCCTACTGGCTTCCCTTCTTTAGATCGTGTTACTTACGGATGGCAATCAACTGATTTAATCATATTAGCGGCAAGACCTTCTGTGGGTAAAACTGCATTCGCACTTAATCTTGCGCGTAGTGCAGCTTTGCATCCAACGAAGCCAACTGCAGTAGGGTTCTTTAGTTTGGAGATGAGTAGCTCTCAATTGGTACAGCGTATACTCAGTGCCGAGAGTGAGATATGGCTTGAGAAAATTGCGAGAGGAAAACTGGAAGAGCATGAGATGAAACAATTGTATAAAAAAGGCATTGAGCGGTTGAGTAAAGCGCCCATATTTATTGATGATTCAGCTGCGTTAAATATTTTTGAATTAAGAGCAAAATGCCGTCGTTTAAAAAACAAACATAATGTTGGATTAATCATCATTGATTATTTACAATTAATGAGCGGAAGTGCAGATCGAAATAGTAATCGTGAACAGGAGATCAGTAAAATATCAAGAGATTTAAAAAGTTTGGCAAAAGAACTACAGGTTCCCATCATTGCCTTATCACAATTAAGTCGTGAGGTTGAAAAAAGAAAAGAAGGCAACAAAATGCCACAGTTGAGTGATTTGAGAGAGTCTGGTGCTATTGAGCAAGATGCGGATATGGTAATGTTCCTCTACAGACCAGAATATTATGAAATCAATTCGAATGAATTTGGTGAAAATAATAAAGGCGAAACACATGTGAAGATTGCCAAACATAGAAATGGTACGCTTGAAACAATTAAGCTGAAAGCATTATTGCATATTCAAAAATTTGTTGAAGATGATAGTGTTGACCTGCCATTTAATGCTTTGCCAAAAGAGGGTGGAAACTGGAGACCTGTATCTGAAACCGGTGGAGGAGATGAAGCCAGAATGTATATTCAAAAAGGCAGCAAAATGAATGATGGCGAATTTGACGACGATTTGCCTCAATAAAATCTGTATAATTAATACCAATCCAATAGCTGAATGAAATATATTTTTTTATCACTTCTCTTTTTTTCTATAAATAGTATTGCACAACAACCTTGTGATGCGAATAAACAACCGATTGTATTTGTACATGGTTTTCTCGCAAGTGGCGATAGTTGGTCTACACAGGTTCAACGATTTAAAAATAATGGCTATTGCGAAAACCAGCTTTTTGTTTTTGACTGGAATACCATTGGTTCTGAGAAAACAGATTCTCTCCTGGAAGTTTTTATCAAAATGGTGTTGACAAAAACGAAATCTACTCAAATTAATTTGGTGGCGCATTCTGCAGGTGGTGGTCTTTGTTTCTCCTTTTTGAAAGATTCGCTGAGGAGTAAATTAGTGTCTCATTATGTACACATTGGAAGTATAACCATACCTGGCCTTGCAGGAACGCATAATGAGATTCCAACCATGAATATTTTTAGTCCTGATGATAAAGTGGTGAAGGGTGTATTTATTGATGGCGTAATCAATATCAAAGAAGATGGCATGGATCACTTACAAGTGGCTACTTCTGTAGCATCATTTGAAGCGATGTACAGTTTTTTTAATCATGAAAAAATGCCTGCTACAAAAGAGATGATGCTTCATAAAACAGGCAAATCAAAAATTTCTGGCAGGGCGGTTACATTAGGAGAGAATACGCCACTTAGCAAAGACTCTATTTTTCTATATGAATTTGATGCACAAAAAGGTGAGCGAATTTCTAAGAAACCAATAGTGCTGATTACAGATTCAAATGGATACTGGCCTTCAACATTCGTCAATAGCAACTCATATGTAGAATTTGAATTGCGTCCCAAAAATGGACGAGTGATTCATTATTTTTTGGAACCACAAGCAACAAACAATAATTTAATTTACCTCAGAAGCATTGCGTCAACAGGGATTGCCGGAAAAATGTTGCATGCCATTCCAAAAAATGATACTACTGTTGCCTTGGCTATTTTTTCAACGGATCATGCGATTGTTTATGGCAGAGATTCTTTAACGATTGATGGGATTAATTTATCTACCCCCGAGTTAACGACTGCGAAAAAAACAATTGTCGCCAGTTTTTTATTTGATGATGGAGATGGCATAACAAGTGCTAAGGCCATTAAATCTTTTGGAATAGGCGTATTTTTAAATGCCGTCGATGTATTTATTAAAGCAGATTCCACTCAACATTCCTCTATTTATTACAATGGCAAACGCATCTTGCTTCCACGAATAGCCAGTAAAGACGGCGTAATGGTTGCCATTTTTAATTAAAGCATTCCAATGAACCTTCCTTTTTTTTATATCGATTTTTTAGATGCTCAATTGAGTGCTTATACGTTGAGTGAAGAAACCTCCAAGCATATTGTTCAGGTATTAAGAAAAGGGAAAGACGATTTATTGCAATTAACGGATGGTAAAGGAAATGTCCTGACT
>CALQJK010000232.1:0-3609 GCA_943330875.1 Chitinophaga pinensis | reverse complement strand
TGAAACCAAGATGCTCCTTCAAATATTTTATCAAAATCGAATTCGCTTGCATCTACATCTGCAATAGAAGCTCCCGCTCTGTCATACACCACTTGTGATGCACGCATAGAAGCGCCAGTCTCTAAAAAATAAATGCCCAAGCGGTCTCCGCCTCTCGCAACAAATTGTGTATCTACACCATAACGACGCAAATGATTAATCGCTGATTGTCCAATTGGATTATTCGGCACTTTGGTTACAAAAGTTCCATTTAATCCATAGTTACATAATGCAGCAGCAACGTTCGCTTCACCGCCACCGTAAGTAATATCAAAAGTATCAGCTTGTACAAATCTTTTAAAATCCGGCGTTGATAATCTCAACATGATTTCTCCCATGGTTACTACTTTCTTGCTCATTTTTTTTAGTTGTTTTTTTATTATTAATTAATTTTGAATTTTATGTTTTGAGTATACTTTTCGATTTTCAAAACAATCTCATAATCACCTTTCAACAACTCTCTTGTATCAATATTTAATTTATGAGTTCCTGATTTTTGAAATTTATTGTTTTTTATTTCTCTAACCAAAGACCCCTCTTTATCGTATATAGTTGCAGAAAGATTTCCATCTTGCAATAAATCATATTTCAATACTTTGGTCTTTTGATTTTGAGCCCCTTCAATAATCACAGCATCCAGATATTGATTGTTTGAAGCAACACTGTACTTTGAGGTTGCTGTACTTGATGATTCAATTAAGAATTGTATCCAATCACCAGATGATTTAAATGTAGTGGTTCCACCTGTGCTGTAAACCCTTAATCTGATTTCACCTGTAGCAGAAATATAGTTTGCAGGAGAAGTGGTTGAATAGTTTGTCAATACATCTGATGTGCTAACTGTTTTACTACTGATTTGCGTCCAACTTAACGTTGACCAATTGTACAAATACAAGATTTGTGTTCTTGAAATAGAAAACTTTCCATCATAATTGATGGTTAGTTTTGAAACAGAACTTGGGGACTGGTTAATAACCACACTTCCATACCAATCGCATCTTCTTGTTCCTGAAGTAGTTGATGTTACTACATGATATTGAGAATTATTAGTCACTAGATTTCCAAGGGTACATTTACATGAAGACCCTACTGTTGTTGTTGCATTACTAGGTGTATAAGCATACACAGGCGTTACAGTTAGTAATTGAGTTGCAGATGCTTCATTGTAAGTATATTCATCACCGGTCTGATAAGCCGTGATAACTGATGTGCCAGGCCCTGCAATATGAATGTTGCCATTTACAATTGTTGCTACCGCTGTATTTGAACTACTATAGACAATTGCTAATCCTGAAGAAGCAGTTGCGCCTGCATTAAAATCTACATTACTGATGGTTTTATTTGAGATTGCAGGGAAAGTGATGGTTTGATTTTGTCTGAGCAAAGTCATTCTTTCATTCAATTGCTTGATAAACAAACTTGGTATTGCTGCAATTTTTGTACCACTTGATTCAACGATACCTAAAGATTCGGTGGTCATGTCTCCAATACTTGTAATTTCATTGAAAACACATCCCACAGCCCAATTTCTAAAATCTCCCTGCGGATCCTGAAGCACCATTCTGTCGCCGGTACAATTCCAAAACATAATTTGTGCACCTGCCCAACCGTGACCCGTACCCGAACTTGTTCTGTTCTGCACATCCATTCTTCCGTCTCCAACAATATTATCAAATAAAATTCCGGTAGACCATCGGTGGTGAGGACCTATATCATTATTCTGTAAAGTTGAGCTTGAATTATAAAACACATTCGGACCAGGAGTTCTACTACCATCAACATAATCATGTCTTCCATCTCTGGTTATACAATTCTTTATCAAACATCTTTGTCCATCTACATTAAAGGAATATCTTCTTCCCCCATCTACTATCGATTTTGCGTCATACATTTTACAACTGTCTACAGTAATCCATCCAGCTCCATCTAAAATATGAACAGCAGAATATCCAAAGTAATAGACCTCTAAATTTTTTGCCCAGCAATTAATTGCATTATAAAATGTTACTGCTTCCCAACCATGATCTTCATCTGTATCAGAAATATAAGTAGATGAAATTCGCATATTTTCTATTCCGCATTTTGAAACTCGATTGGAAGTATATTTATAAACTTCTCCGGTAGCATAAGCGGTATCAATGATATCAACCATTGGCGCATCCAATGTTAACACATTCCCATTCACAGCTGTTACTTTTCTTTCGAAATTGATATCATAGGCATCATAAGTCCAGCCCCACTGGGCCATCGTCAATAAATCAATCCAAGATTGTTTTGGCACTCTGTGAACAGCAACAGAATCGCCAACTTGAAAAGTATGACCAGATGCAACGGTAATTTCTTTTGTACCAACCGGAACGTATGGATTGGTAATGGCTTTTTTTGTAGAAGTATTATAAGTAACTCCATAATTTCCAGCAAAATAAAATAAACTATACTGAGAAGTTTTTGTTGCTATAAATCTTGTTCCAGTTGCACTATTCCCTTCTCCTCTCAAGATGATTCCACTTGCAGAAATTTTTATAGTATCGCTAATATTATATACGCCGCTTTTAAATAAAATGGCTCCGCGAATTCCATTAGCATCTATTGGCAATGCAGCAACGGAATCAATGGCACGTTGCACACTGGTTTTATTATCGCCGGTTAAAGGGTATACCGTTTTAACCACTGCAACAGTTGGAATTGATGCTTCACTATTCATGTAACCCACATTACTATAATCAGGCACTTTATTCCCTTTGCTATCAGCGGCATAAACTAATTTTCCATTTGTTCCAACAGATACTAATGTTGATGTTTGAGCGAAACTGAATTTGCTTAAACACATTATTGATATGGCTAGAACTATTTTTTTCATGTAGATATTATCTAGCTATTGTAATTTGACTTGTTTGAATTTCATTTCCAATTTCCAGCTTCAAAATATATACTCCTGACGACAGCGCAGCAATTTCAATTGATGTAGTTTGTACACCTTGTGTTTCTGTATTATTCAGCATTATTGATTTAACCAACTTCCCATCAGTATTGTATATTTTTATTTTTACAGGATTCCCTTCCTTATTAAAGTAATTCACTGCGATTTGATTATTGGCAGGAATGGGATAAACTGATGCCTTACCGTTAGTCTCATCTTTTACTATCAAGTTTTGTCCTACGTTTAATGCTGGATTAAAATAGAGATCCCCTAATTGACTTGCAGTAATCACACATCTTCCTAATCCTACAATATGAATTTTTCCATTTATAATTTTGGCAATTGTTGTATCAGAGCTAACATAAGAAACAGGTAATCCTGAACTTGAGGTTGCACCTGGATCAACGTCCATACTTACCAATGATTTAAAAGGTATTGCCGGAAATAAAATGCGTTGATTTCTTTTTTTACCAATCATGCGTTCATTCAATTGCATTTTAAATAAACTTGGAATAGCTGCAATATGTGTTCCGCTTGATTCAACAACTCCATAAGGTTCGGTGGTAACATCTCCTATATTGCTTATATCAACAAAATTGCAACCAATGGCCCAATTGGTATAATCCCACTGAGGATCTTGAATGACCAAT
>CALQJK010000231.1:0-3616 GCA_943330875.1 Chitinophaga pinensis | reverse complement strand
GGTTGATTTTCAATCAGGTCTTGATAAGATTAGCAATGAATTGCGCATGAAATATATAAACGATCCCGATGAAATTCCTGGAGTGTTTTCATTGATGGACCCAATAGAAGATGCCATATCCTCTTATCAATTCCTGGCAAAACATTTTGATACCTATATACTTTCTACTTCTCCCTGGGAAAATCCAACCGCATTGAATGATAAATTAGACTGGGTAAAAAAATATCTGGGAAAAGTAGCCTACAAGCGATTGATTTTATCTCACCATAAACATTTAAACAAAGGCGATTATTTAATAGACGACAGACCAAATCATAATGGAGTTGACCGATTTGAAGGGAAGTTGATACATTTCACATCAGACCTCTATCCCAATTGGAAAACTGTAATTGATTATTTTAGTAAGTATGTGAAGTATTGATTCTATAAAAAGAATTCTTACATTCGTATGCAATTATTTAATATTTTATTCCATGCCTAAAAATAAATCTGCAGTAACTCGTCATCGTATTATTGATGGTTGTTTAAATCACCGTCAAAGACCTTTCCCCACTCTTGAAGATTTAGCTCAAAAATGTTATGAAAAACTAGATGTGGAAATTTCTACTTCAACTATTGAAAAGGATTTGAATGTTATGAAAAGAAGAGCCCCTGAGGGTTACGATGCGCCTATTGTTTATAACAGAGAAAGAGGTGGATATGCTTATGCTGAAGAAGGGTTCTCCATTGCTGAATTAGCGCTTAACGAAAACGAATGGGATTCTTTAAGATACGCCGCAAAGGTTTTGTATCAATATGCAGATGTGCCTATTTTTAAAGATTTTAAACAATCCATTGAAAAAATTGATGCACGTTTTGGATTACAACTTGATGTGAATGATAACACTTTGGAAAAGTACATCCAATTTGAATCTGGTAATGCAACTACCGGATACGAATGGCTTAGTGAAATTTATCCGGCCATGCGTTCAAGATGGCAATTAAATATTCGCTATGAAAATATTTATAAAAATGAAGTGAAAGAGTACAAATTGATTCCTTATTTACTCAAAGAAAATCGTAACAGATGGTATTTAATAGGCTGGGTAGAGGGGAGGGAAGATTACCTCACTTTTGCATTAGACAGGATAAAAAATTTAGATTCCATAAAAACCAGACAAAAATTAAGAAGCGATTTTAATCCCGATTTGTTTTTGCAGCATTCTGTAGGAATTATGGAAGCCGATGGAAAACCAAGCAAAGTTGTATTAATGCTTCAGGATCCTTATCATAAATTGATGCAATTAGAACCATTACATTCTTCTCAGAAAATAATCAAACAATCCACTAACAATATTCAGATAGAAATAACAGTTCACCTTAATCATGAGTTGTGTAATCGCATTTTATCAATGGGGCCGTATTGTAAGGTGATGCAACCTGCTTCATTAAAAAAACAAGTAAAGGATTTGCTGGAACAGAGTTTAAAACAGTACTAATCCCCAATCTTAATTAATCAATTGTTTAAATCCTGTTACAGCTTCAATCGGACGTGCTTTAATTTTGCTTAATTCAATGCGGTTGCTTCTAATTGACAATTCCGGCTCAATATAATATCCAATGTATGGTCCGTTATGTATGAATTGTGATTCGTGCGCCATGTATATATTTATCTTGTTAATCAAAAAGTACAAGTACTCACCTAGTTTAATTAGTGTTAATCTCACCGGAGCCTTAAAATTTATTTTAGGAATATTTCTTGTCTGAAATCTGTGATATACTCTTTTGTAGTCTTTTTCAAACTGCATAATTACGGCACGTTTTCCATCGGCAGATATTGTAAAACGGTTCAATACCTCTCGAGCTTTATCGAATCCCCAAACCAAACCAAAATGACCATATTTTTCAGCACTTAGCAATTCTATTGCTGTATCAAGGATAAAAAAATCTTCAGATTTAATGGTTGATTTTGTTTTATAATAATTCCATTGACTACTGCTTTTGTTTTCCATATAATAATACGCTTCTTTTATAGAGGAGTATTCTGTATCAATGTCTACAATCTCCCATTTGCGTTTATTATTTTTAAAGTCTTCTTTAAGCAAAATTTGTTGTCTTGATATTTCAAATAAGTTTGTTATTAACAGCGAATGTTGAGTATTTAGTAGCATAGTTTATTTTTTTATACAACAAATATGCAGGGGTCGAGCCGCCATCTATTGGAGGACAAAAAAAATTTTAAAATTTATCTTTTCAGCAACGAATCAATTATTTAGTCACTACGACTTATTATATTTGCACACTTTTAAAATTTCTAATGGAAATTAGGAATACAACAAGCGACTTATTTTTAAAAACTATATTAACACATGAAATAGCCATAATGCTCGGCTCGATACCAACCGAGAATGATAATAAAGGCTATAACATGTGACCAAAAACAAATTATATTAACATGAAATCTTTTTTAATTTTACTTACCCTTTCCACTAGTTTACTTATTTGTGGTTGCACAAAAGATTCTACAAATGAAGCTATTCAAACCATAAAAATTGGCGGTTTATTTTCAATTACTGGCAATTGGTCAACATTAGGAAAACCATCCCAGGAAGCTATGAATCTTGCGTTGATTGATATCAACCATTACCTGGAAAATAAAGGGTCGCTTATTCGTTTTTCTACAGTAGTATACGATACAGAACTGGATACCACAATTGCTAAAAGTTCTGTTGAAAGAGCATTCACTCAGTATAATATAAAATATTTTATAGGGCCTCAGTCAAGTGCAGAAGTGGGTGCCATTCGTAATTATGCCAATAATAATAATTTACTTGTAGTAAGTCAGGGAAGCACGGCATCCAGTCTAGCTATTCCAAATGATGCCATCTTTCGCTTTTGTCCTGGTGATGTAGTGGAGGGTAGGGCGATGAGTCAAACGATTTATTCATCGGGCCGTCATGTAGTGATTACAATGGCAAGAGATGATGCAGGTAATAGAGGCCTACAACAATCAGTAGGTGCTGCTATAACAACATTAGGCGGTGTAGTTGAAGCATTAACTCCTTACGCAACAAATACTACTGATTATTCAGCCATACTTGCTCAATTAAAAACTAAAATACTTCAATATACAGGAACGGTAGGGGCAGATGGCATTGGTGTATATCTGGCTTCATTCGATGAATGCAAAGATTTGTTTACTGCCGCAGCTCAGGATCCTGTTTTTTCAACTGTAAACTGGTATGGAGGAGATGGCGTAGTATTGAGTGATGTACTTACATCAAATACTACTGCGGCGGCTTTTGCTGCCAGCACTAAATTTTTCGCACCAAATTTTGGCTTACCCCAACAACCCAATCCTTATCTCGCAACTGTTGTAAATGCAATCAGAACAAATACAGGAATAGACCCCGACGCTTATGCGTTATCGGTATATGATGCCATGTGGGTGATTGCAAAAACAGTTTCTTCTTACGCTTCTGCTCAAACAGATTTTCCTTTATTGAAAACTGCCTTTACAAATGAGGCAGATCAGTATTACGGTATCACAGGGCCTGTGGTTTTAAATAGTAATGGAGACAGAGAAATTGGTTCTTTTGATTATTGGGGCGTTGTACAAATAGGGGGCGTTTATCAG
>CALQJK010000230.1:0-3626 GCA_943330875.1 Chitinophaga pinensis | reverse complement strand
GGGTAGAAGATCATGAGCGTAAATTTATCATGCATGGTCCGGATGAACAGGATTTGGTTCATAGTGGTTTGGAAGAAACAATGATCAGTGCTACAAGAGAAATTATGGATATCTGGAAAGAAAATCCGGGGATACCTGATATGCGTACTGCAGCTTATGTAAGCGCGATTAATAAAGTTGCAACTAGTTATTTGGAACTTGGAATATTCCCATAATCAGAGCTGAGCTCTTGTTGGTGTTTTCACCAACAAGAATAAGTAAAAATATAATCCTAGAGTCATTAACTATTTAATGGTCATAAGACCAAAAAAGGCAATAAGAGTCATTAACTCTTTATTGGTCATAAGACCAACAAAGGCAAATAAGACCAACAAAGGCAATACATAAAAAATGGCTACTCGTTTGAGTAGCCATTTTTTATTACTGATATTTTTAGTTAAGGCTTTGTTGCCGGTTTTGTCGCTGGTGCTTTTTTCGGAGGATTTTTCGGATCGTTTTTCATAATGAAATCCTTATTAGTAATCATTTGTGTATCAGTAGGATCTAATGCCATGGCCTTGTCTACATAGATAAGTGCATTCGCCTGGTCTTTCATCTTGTTGTAATAATACTCAATCAAATATTGATAAGAGCCCATCAATTTATCTTTGACTTTAGTTTTATCTGCTTCTTTTTCTCCAATTTCAATTGCTTTTAAATAAAAAGGAACAGCCAATCCTAAGTTTCCAGTTGTATCAATCGCAGCATTTGATTTTGCAATCATATAGTGGCCAAAAATGTCTTCTGGAAATTTTTGTGCATACATATTGAAAACTACTATCGCAGTATCATAAACAGCACTTCTAAAGAAACTGTAGCCGGCATTATATAAATCTACTTTTCCTGGATTTCTTTTAGTCGCAATAATTTTCATGTACCATTGCGCAGCATCTTTATATTTTTTCTGCCCATCATAAATTGCTGCAATAGATTTGATATAAGATACTTTGTTGGATTCAATTGAATCTAATGCTACAGCTTTGTCTATGAGTAATCCTGCCTGTGTTTCATTGCCAGGGATTTTTAATAAGTTTTTTGCAAATTCAACATAATCGGCTGGTACAATTTTATCTACAATCTGACGCTTGAAATATTCGGTATAGCTTTCAATTACTTTGATGGAATCTTTTAGTTTGTTATAGGCATTAGCTTTTAATCCAAATAGATTGGGGTAAGGATTTTCTCCACCAGCAGCGATGCATTCATTACATTTACTAATGGCCTCCATAAATAATCCTTCAGCATATTTCATAGAAGCGCGGTAAAAACATGTCTTTTCATCTTCATCAGAATTGGCAATCCATTTGTTGAAATATTCCGCAGCTATAGGCACATTTGTTTCATAATGAAAGGTAAATAATGTCAGATAAACTGGAGCATATGAAGGGTCACTGGCAATAGCATTATTGTAATATTCCATAAAAATAGACTCTTGTGATCTTCCTTGTGATTGATAAATACGTCCAATTCTATAATTGGCTCTGGCATATTTGGGATTGATGGCTAATGCAGCCTGGTAAGACAAAATAGCATTTCCCCCATCTCCATTTTTTCTATAAGCATCTCCAAGATTAACCAACACATCCAAATCGTTGAATTTCTTTAGCTGTGTTGCCTGCTTTAATTTTTCAATAGCATAAACAGGGTCACCATTTTTAGTATCCGGATTTCCATTTGCAAATCCTATAGCATTCAATACGGAAATACTTTTCCCCTGACTCAAAGAAATAGCAGCTTCAAAATGATTTCTTGCATCTTGAATTTTGCCTTCGATTAATTCAATATGACCAATACCCGCTACTAATAAATTACTATTTGAACTGGCAAGTTTCGATTGATACAATGCTTTTGCATCGGCGATATCTTTTGAAGTTCTATCATCTGGCAAAATCATCGTTTGGCCAAGCCAATAGGCAGCCTCGTCATTGTTGGGATCAGTAGTTAATAGTTTTTGAAAAACCTCTTTTGCGCTCTTGTATCTTTCATAATATAAAAACTGCTTTCCTTGATCAATGGTTTGAGCGTTCAAGCTGGTGATTGTGGTTAATCCAATAATCACTAACGATATTCTTAATAATGTAATCATATTCAATATTTTATTTTCATTCTCTTTTCAAACCATAAAAATAGATAACAAACCGTTAATGCTTTGCTTAATTTTTAAGTAATCTTTGATTTAGCTGAACATTTCTGGTATTAAAATCCATAACAGGACCAAGATAAGATCGTTTGAAAATTAATTGTCCTCTTTCGAATTTTAAAAAAGAGACAAACCCACTTCCTAATCCGCTATAATTTTCTTTAATGATATAATATAATCCTCTTACTAATGGATATCTTCTGGTGAGCATACTTTGTTGCATGGGTTTTACATATGGGGCATCTTCACAAACATCACATCTCACATAACCCATTTTTACTTGTTTTAATAGTCTTACTTGTGAAGAGTCTTCAGGATTCCCAATCCAGCTGATGCCAACAAATCCAATAGCATTTTCATGAGTAGATACATAGTCGATAACTTCCCTGCTATTTTTTGCGGCTTTTACAACGGCAGTATCATAATGCTGGTTGTGCAAAATGGAGTCTTTGATATAGCTTATTGTACTCGTAGCATTTAATCCATCAAATACGAATACTTTGTTTTGTTTCGCTTTTCCTTGCAGTTGATTTTTTAAATCTGCTAAAGTGAAAAGGGTGTCTGAATTTTTATTATTAAGAATAAGCGTAACGGCATCCGACGCAATCGCATTGCAACCGGGATTGTAACCAAGAGAATCAATCATGAAATGCTCTTCTTTGGCATTTAATCCACGGCCAACTATAACCAGACGATTTGTACTGTCTTTGAAGAAATCTCTGAAACAAGCTGCTTCAGATTTATAAGAGGCAATGATATGCGTATTAGGATATGACTGCTCATACATTTTTATTTGCTCCTCAATGACAGGCCTGAAGGATTCATCCACACTAATATAAATAGTGCCATTGGTCGGCGTATCACTGATTTTTGGTTTACTGGATTTACATCCTGAAGTAAAGAACAAAATCAATATAAAAAATGCAGTAATTAATTTTTCAGTTCTCATCTTTCTCTCCAATAATTTTTTTTATAACCCCTGTAAATTCTGAATGCGCCGTATAAAATGCAAACACCTCCAAAAGTTTTCATGGCAGGGTCATCAAATCTTGATTCCAGTCCGCTATTAAATAATTTTATAAAGACAAGAAAGATACCCATGCCCGTCCACATTAAGCCCATGCCATAATCCATAATACTTCGCATACGAATGAATCCTTTGTCGCGACGGCTTAAAGAATCATGATCATTATTTGATGTTGGCATATTTTGTATTTATTTTCAAATGCAATTTAACAAGATTATTGGTCGATTTTTCTTTTATCGTCCATTATTCAACCTGATGTTGTTAATATATTGTAGAAATCAACAAAGTTCCTGAGTTAACTGTTAGGGTTAAACTAATATTTATATTTGCAACATTAAATGCCAAAAGATAATTCTCTTTTCTTTCAGGATGAATACGAAGCAAATACTTTTGGTATGAATGGATTAATAAACATAGTAG
>CALQJK010000229.1:0-3631 GCA_943330875.1 Chitinophaga pinensis | reverse complement strand
TCAATCAAAATACCCGCTCTTTTTATTTGAATTTTCCTGAGGTTTCCATAATCTGTAACTCCTCCGGCTTTTGCAATAACATTAAATGCATTTGAAAAAGCAGAAACAGTCATGGGACCAGGATTGCTTACATTTCCTACAACATTAATATTGATACTTCTCGGCTGACCAAGAGAGATAGCAATTTTAGTTGCAGAAGGAATTACTGCCTTAAATTTAGCACTCAACATGGAGCGCATTGTTTCAAATGTAAGTCCTTGCACATTTACTTTTCCCAGTCCTTTTGGAAAAATGGATCCGTCTTTTCCAACAAGATAATTTTCCTGAAGTTCTGCACCATCCCACAAAGAAACAATCACGTGATCTCCCACACCGATTGGATAATCTAATGGTGGAGTGGACAAATCTGATAAGTCGGTAACTGCAGCATTAGAAAATACATTTTGACCATAGACAAGTTCTGGATTGCTCTGATTGGTTTTACTTTCATTTGCCAATGAATCTCTGAACCTATTATCGGTATTGTCAATATCCAAATTCCTGTCTTTTCCCGCTTCGGTTGTATTGGCTCTTTCTTTAAAAAACGGTTTGGATTGGAGCTGGTTTATATCAATCTGGGATGAAATTGTTGATTGGCTAAATACGGCTATTGAACTAAAGATTAATATTAAAACCAGTGCGTTTTGAAACAAACATCTTTTATAGGATTGTTGCATATACTATTCTTGATTGTTTTGTATTGCATTGTTGCAATGGCGCAAATATAATATATTATTTAAGAGGATGGCTTAAATGCTGCTGAAACTCCTGCCAAATCGAGTCTACAATAATACCAGCCGGTTCTATTTTATTAAATAAAGAACTGACTTGGCCAATCTCTAATTCCCCCTCGTCTAAATCCCCCTCAAACATTCCTCTTTTAGCCCTGCCTCTCCCTAATAAATGTTTCAATTCTTCCTGAGTTGCGCCAGCTTCTTCCGCAGTCAACACATCCTGATAGAATTTATTTTTAATCAACCTCACTGGCGTTAATTTTTTCAAAGCCAAACTGGTATCCCCTTCTTTTGTATTAATAATCGCATTTTTAAAATTAATGTGGCTGGACGCTTCATGACTTGCAATAAAACGGCTGCCAATCTGAACGCCGGAAGCACCAAGAACCATGGCTGCCAACATTTGTTTGCCTGTCGCAATTCCACCAGCAGCAATTACCGGAATAGAAACAGATTGACAAACAGCAGGAACCAGCACCATCGTCGTAGTCTCTTCTCTTCCATTATGACCGCCTGCTTCAAATCCTTCTGCAACAACAGCATCGCAGCCAGCGGCTTCCGCTTTAATGGCAAATTTACTGCTGCTGACCACATGCACAACCGTAATACCATGCTGTTTTAATAAAGAAGTATATGTGTTGGGATTGCCTGCAGAAGTGAAAACTATCGGCACTTTTTCTTCAATAATTATTTGAATATGTTTATCAATATCAGGATAAAGCATGGGCACATTTACACCAAATGGCTTATCTGTAGCGGCTTTACACTTTGTAATATGCTCCCTGAGTACATCAGGATACATGCTGCCACTTCCAATTAGGCCCAATCCGCCGGCGTTACTAACGGCACTGGATAATCGCCATCCACTTGCCCAGATCATTCCGGATTGTATAATGGGCTTTTCAATTTTAAAAAGTTGTGAAATGGAATTCGTAAACATATTGAATTAAAAAATCAAAAGTAAAAATTCAAAACAATTTGTACAAGTCTAATTTTTACTTTTTTACTTTTAAGTTTTTACTTTTAAATTTTTACTTTATTGCCTACTCCCTCCTAAATCTATCGCTGTATTATCGCCAATATTTAAATTACGACTCACCCCCTTTACTTCAGCATCATTGCCAATCAAGGAATTGTTTAATACAATTTCAACAAGATTAGAATAAGCCCCAATAATGGAGTCTTTTACAATCCCATGGTTTATGGTAGTGTGCTCGCCAATAGCCACATTGGGACCGATGACAGAATTTTTTATAACACAACCTTCCCCAATAGATACAGGAGGAATAATAATAGTATTTTGAAAAGGATTGGACTCGAATACATTACCGCCGAATTTCTTAAGTAATATTGCGTTGGACGCTAATAAAGTTTCTTTCTTGCCGCAATCAAACCAGTTAGATACTTTGAAAAACTTAAACCTTGCCCCATGTTGAATCATACATTCTAAGGCATCCGTCAAACTAAAATCATCAATGATACCATCCGACTCAATAATCTTATGCAAACAGCCGTAAAGCAAATGAGATTCTTTGATTTTATAAATACCGACCAAGGCCATATTGCTCTTTGGAATTGCCGGCTTTTCCACTACTCTAGTAATAAATCCATCATCTTCAATTTCTGCAACGCCAAAATTACGAGGGTCATCTACTTTTTTTACACCCAGCATGGAAAAAGGCGTTTCCATAACTTCCTTCATGTCGAATTCGGCAATGGTATCACCCAATACAATAAAAACTTCATCATCACCAACAATCTCTTGCGTCAATTTTACTGCATGTCCAGTACCATGGCGATCATTCTGCGTTACAAAATGACAAATAAGATCCGGATAATTCGTATTTACATAATCTTGTATCTTTTCGCCAAGATAACCAATGATAAAAATAAACTCCTTAATACCCGCATCCCTCAATTGATCAACAATGATATTCAGAATCGTCTTTCCTGCTAATGGAATTAATGCTTTGGGTTGAGTGTATGTGTGAGGGCGAAGCTTGGTTCCTGCTCCTGCCACTGGTATTATTGCCTTCATATAAACCTTATTTCGAGCAGTGAAATTAGGACATTTTGGGGAAACAGCAGATTCGCAATTATTTGAGGACCTTAAGCCCTAATCTACAAAATTCAATAATAATGATAAAGGAAGGGATTGTATCTTTGCCCTTCAAAATAAGCTTATGAAAAGAGACGCAGTAATATTTGACCTTATTGATCAGGAATTAGAAAGACAACGGCACGGCATTGAGCTGATTGCGAGTGAGAATTTTACGAGTTTACAAGTGATGGAAGCTATGGGAACCTCCCTTACTAACAAATATGCAGAAGGTTATCCAGGAAAAAGATATTACGGGGGTTGTGAAATTGTGGATCAAGTAGAACAGTTGGCTATCGACAGAATAAAACAGGTTTTTAATTGCGCTTATGCAAACGTGCAACCACATAGCGGAGCTCAAGCCAATGCGGCATTAATGCTGGCAGTTTTACAACCAGGCGATAAAATACTAGGACTTGACTTAAGCATGGGCGGTCATTTGACCCATGGCTCTCCCGTTAATTTCTCCGGAAAATATTTCAAACCATCTTTTTATGGCGTAAAAAAAGAAACCGGATTGATTGATTACGAAGTGCTGGAAGAAAAAGCAAGAACAGAAAAACCACAATTGATTATTTGTGGAGCATCTGCTTACAGTCGCGATATCGATTATGCCAGAATCAGAAAAGTAGCTGATGAAGTGGGCGCTTTTGTTTTATGCGATATGTCGCACCCTGCAGGCTTGATTGCCAAAGGATTATTATCTTCTCCTTTTGAACATTGTCATTTTGTTACCAGTACAACTCATAAAACATTACGC
>CALQJK010000228.1:0-3639 GCA_943330875.1 Chitinophaga pinensis | reverse complement strand
TATGGTGCTTACCAGAGTGTAACTGTAGATGCTAATGGGGACGTGTCTATTGCTCCTGGTGGAGGAAGTTATGCATCAGGAAACTACAATGTACAATCCGGACAAGGGTTTATTGTTCATACAAATAGTGGGGTTGGCGCTTTGGCTTTCAAAGAAAGTAATAAGGTTAACGGAAGTAATTTGTGTTCAAGGCCTCCCTCACATACCCGATCGCTTCGTGTTAATATTTACAGCATTCAAAATAATAATACCTCCTTAATTGATGGCGTGTTGCATTTATTTGATAGTTCGTTTGCTGAACATATTGATAAGAATGATATAGTTAAATTTGGAAATGTAGCAGAAAATATAGCTATTAAAAAGAACGATACTTTACTCGCCATAGAAAGAAGCACTTTGCCTGATAATTCGGATACACTTTTCTATAATTTAGCTCAAATGAAAGCAGCGCATTATCGCTTTTGTTTTACTCCAGATTTTTTAAATGATAGCGGATTAGAAGCCTATCTGGAAGATACTTACCTGCACGCACAAACGCCGATTAGTTTGTCTGACACCACTACGGTAGATTTCTCCATTGTGAATCTCCCGGGATCTTACAACGCTGAAAGATTTCGATTAATTTTTAAAACAATGAGGGTAGTGCCTTTAAATTTTATAAAAATTAGTGCGCTTTCTCTGGATGATAATGTTGTAGTGAAATGGGAAGTGAATAATGAAATAGATACGAGAGCATATATTATTGAACGCGCTGCTGATGGTATTCATTTTGATGCTATTGGTACAATGCCAATGGATGGAACATCAACCTACCAATGGCTGGATAATGAACCTTTGATGGGGGATAATTTTTACAGAATTAAGCGTATCGATTTCTCAGGTGCAAATAAATATAGTAGTGTAGTAAAAGTGAAACTACAAGACCATTCCTCAATTACTATTTCTCCTAATCCAATTGAAGAAGATAGGATGGTAAATATAAAAATGACCAATGTAGTTGCTGGTGTATTCCAAATAAAAATTACCAATGCGATTGGACAGCTTGTACATTCCAGCATCGTAAATCATAAAGGAAATCATGCGACAATCTATCCAATTAAACTAAAGGCCAATTGTACAAAAGGCCATTATCATGTGGAAATATATTGTCCGAAAGATACAAAAATAGTAGTTGGCTTCGTATTGTAATTAATTGTTTACTATAAATCGCTTTTAATGAGTAGTTTTTTTTGGAAATCAGGGATAGTAATTAACTTTAAAAAATATTCATATTAATTTAATAATTTAACTAATTAGTTTTACTTTTATCCCTAGTCTAATCCTTGTTAAAGCCCAATACTCTTCCTCTGAGAATCAAATTTCACTACTCTATTTGAGTGGACTTTTAAATCAAAAAACCTGAAAATGAAAAAAATCATTTCTATTGTTGCTGTATTGGTGTTTGTGTGCACGAGTGTTTTTGCGAAAAAACCATCAGTGGCAAGCACTAGTATTGTTATTAGTCAAATATATGGCGCTGGTGGAAATCCTGGTGCTCTTTACAACGCAGATTATGTTGAATTACATAATAAGTCAAATGTTGCAGTAACTCTTAATGGTTACTCAATTCAGTACGCATCACCTTCAGCTACAGGGACATGGTCAGGGAAGTCAAAAATTCCAACGGTTACAATACCAGCAGGAGGATATTATTTGATACAAATGAGTGCCGCGGGTATTACAAATGGAGTAGCATTGCCAACTCCTGATTATGTATCATCCCCAACCATATCTATGTCTGGCGCAAATGCAAGAATAGCTTTGGTTAGCGATACAGTAACATTAAGTGGATGTCCTACAACAAGTAATATAATTGACTTAGTAGGATATGGAACAGCAACGGTATGTTCTGAAACAGCACCAACGGATACTTTAGGTGTTTCAAAAGCCGCATTTCGAAATAATAATGGTTGCGATGATACAAATAATAATTTTGCAGATTTCTCAATAGCATCACCAAATCCTAGAAACAGCTTAAGTCCGATTTATTTGTGTGGAACAGTAATAGCTGCTCCAATTAACGATGATCCTTGCAATGCAATCTATATTTCCAGTGATACTGTATGTAACTTTCAGACTTTTTCAAATATAGGAGCAACTGCTTCTCAAGGGATAGTCGCACCGGGATGTGCTAACTATATAGGAGGGGATGTTTGGTTTTATACGTTTGTTCCTGCTTCAGGATCATTGAATTTTGATACACAATCAGGAGTAATAAGAGATGGTGGCATGGCAATTTATTCTGGAGGAAATTGCGGGGCTTTGAATTTGTTAGCCTGTGATGATGATGCCAGTGTTAATGGATTGATGCCAAAAATTCAACTCAATGGGTTAACTCCTGGAGATACTATATGGATAAGATTTTGGGAATATGGAAATGACAATAATGGCACTTTTGGAATTTGTGTAAATGTTTTACCTCCTTCTAATGATGATCCTTGTTATGCTACATCATTAAATGTGGGAAATGATTGCAATTATGTGGATGCAACAAATGCTAATGCAACAGCATCATTAGGTAGCCCTGATCCAGGTTGTGCAGGATATTTAGGTGGAGATGTTTGGTTCACAGCTATTGTTCCTGCCAGTGGAAATTTGTATGTAACAACACAAGCAAATGTGATTACAGATGGTGGTATGGCTTTGTACTCAGGTACATGTAATGCATTGTCGCTGATTATTTGCGATGATAATTCGGGAACTGGTAATATGCCAGAAATTTATGCTACAGGATTGACTCCAGGGTCTACCATATGGATAAGAGTTTGGGAAAATGGTAACAATAATAATGGGTCATTCAGAATTTGCGCAACTAATCCTCCGATAAGACCAGCATGCAATGGTAATAGAGCGGCAGGTACTTCCTGCGACAATGCTACTCCTGTATGTAACTTTAATGGATATTGTGGAAACACATCTGCTAGTTATGCCCCACCTCATTACTGGGCAGAATTAGACAGTGCATTTTCATTATGTTTAGGCGGGGCTTCATTAGAAAATAATTCATTTGTGAAATTTACCGCAAATGCAACATCCGCATTATTTAATGTTTGGGTATACAATAGTCAAAATGGTGATGGAATTCAAGCATTCTTTTTTGAAAGTGCTGGAAATTGTTCAGGTGCAGTAATTTGCCATGGTGGATATAATAATAGCAGTCTATTTCCAAGTGCATTACCACATACAATATCTGCAACAAACTTGATAATAGGCCAAACTTATTATTTAATGTTTGATGGTTATGCGGGAGATGTTTGTGATTATACAATTGAACAGATAAATAGTGTTGCTACATTGTCACTTTCTGCATCGCCAGACAGCTCAATATGTTTAGGTCAAAGCGTTCAAATGACGGCCAATGGAGTGGTTAATGGTAGTTCTCTACTCTGGAGAGTGTTGCCTTATGGAAGTGATCAGAGTTCATTAAATACAAGTACTGGAACTTCTGTAATTGCAACTCCAACAGCAACAACCACATACCAAGTTATTGCTTCTTCTTCAACTTGTTCATATTCAACATCCATAACAATTAATGTTAATAATTGCAATACCTTTTGTGATAGCGTTGGGATTGTAAATAATGATACTACTATTTGTTCG
>CALQJK010000227.1:0-3678 GCA_943330875.1 Chitinophaga pinensis | reverse complement strand
TCAATTTACAAAGGTGAAGAAGGTTCTTACAAACAATACTCAAATACGTTAGGTTTGTCCCAGGCCTCCGGATCTCAGGGATTTCCAGGCTTTAGTCCAAATGATGAAGTAAAAGCATCAAGAACCAATTTGAGTTTATATGCTGATGCAGAATTGAATTTAACTAATGCTCTTTTATTAGATGGAGCTATTCGTGTTGAAAATTATTCAGATTTTGGATCCGTGGCTACATTTAAATTAGCCTCACGTTATAAAGTAGCCAAACATTTAAATATAAGAGGATCGGTAAGTACAGGTTTCAGAGCACCTTCATTACAACAAATTAATTTCAGCAATACGCTTACCTCATTCTACGGAACAGAATTGGTACAATCCAGAATTGCGCGTAATGATGACGCAATTACAAAAGCAGCCGGTATTGATAAATTAAAACAAGAAACCTCTTTAAACAGCAGCTTGGGTTTTGCTTGGAAACCAATTAAAGGCTTGACAATTACTATTGACGGTTATATGGTTAAAGTAAAAGACAGAATCGTTTTATCAGGCTTATTCTCGTCATCTGATGCTTCACTTCCTACTGCTCTTACAGATGCGATGAATGATTTAGATGTAGCAACCACTCAATTCTTTTCTAATTCAGTCAATACCACAAATTATGGTATAGACATTTTAATTGACTACACTAAAAAACTGAGCTCAAGTAAATCAATCAAAGCATTGTTAGCTGGCAATATTCAATCAATGAAGGTTGACAAAATAAACATACCAGATGTTTTAAATGACAGCTATGTACATCGTAAAACATTTTTCAGCGACAGAGAAGAAGCTTTTCTTAAAGCATCGGCTCCAAACATGAAATTCAATTTAACTCTTGAATACAATTTGAAAAATTGGACAATCGGCACTCACATCAACTATTTTGGGAAAATGAAAACCCTTGGTTTTGGATGGGGAGGTGATTCATTAAAAAGATACTCAGGAGGACTTGGCGACCCCTCTATTTCAGGAAGTTTCACCGGGATTGACCCTTACGTCATTATGGATGGATACGAATGGCAATATGCTGATACTGGCTTATATCAATATTATGGATATGAAGATAAGCGTCATATGCTGAAAGAAGAGTTTGTCTACAAACCAAAAGTAACTGTCGACCTTTTTGCTACTTATAAGTTCAATAAAAAGGTTTCAATTTTTGTGGGTTGTGATAACATTTTTAATGTTCATCCAAATTTAGCAGCAGTACCTAATGCCCGCTACGAATCATTTGATAATGAATCTGGTGGTCCTTGGGAACCTGTACAAATGGGTTATAATGGCCGCAGGTTATTCACCAAAATAGCTTTTAACTTCTGATCACTAGCCCATTTAATATTAAAAGCGGTAGCGACTGGTCCGTTGAAATCGGCCTGAATAAAAAAGCAGGAAAATAAAAGTACCATCAATCTATTTCGTATACCCATGTCAGAAAGTTATCCTGAATAATAACAGTAGTGGCTTCTATTTTTCGATGTTCCCCTTTTTTAAAAATACATGATGAGAGGTATTTACCTTCCGAAAAATGTATAGCATTTATGCAAAGATGTCTTTTGAAATCAATCACGCCTTTACCATCCCATTTAAACATGGCTTCTTTAATACCCCATATTAGTGTAAGTTGCTCATGAGTATTCAATGGCAGTGCTGAACTCATCCCAAGCTCCTTTTCGTTTACAAATTTCTTCTGAATTTTCTCAATTCTTACATCAGGCAATTCTATATCAATGCCAACGCTTTTTATATTGCTGATGATTACCGCCGCATAATCTCCACAGTGAGAAATTGAAAAATGAACATGATCATTCTCCATAAATGGTTTTCCAGATGAATTGATTTTTATGAGCGCTATAGGAAAATCAGCGTCGAGCTGCTTTAAGAGATATCTTCCTGCCAAATGTTGCAATCTTTTATGAGGATGAGTTATTTCTTTCTGAGCTGATACTTGCTCTAAAAAAAACTGTTCGTTCTCTTTTATATGCCAAACCCCTATTTTTGCGTGCTCGTTGATATTTTGTTGATAAACCAGTGGCATAATTTAAACGATAACCCTGTAATTGAAAAATGAAACTTTTATTTTTACAAAATAACAAATAACCACGCACAAATGATTTTAAGTGATAAAAGAATTCTGGAAGAAATGGAGAAAGGCACTATAAAAGTAGTGCCCTACCTAAGAGAATGCCTTGGAAGCAATAGCTACGATGTCCATCTGGGCAAGCATTTAGCAACCTATGATCAACAGGAACTTGATGCAAAAAAACACAACACCATTACTCATTTCGAGATACCGGATGAAGGAATATTACTTCTGCCGACTATGTTTTATTTAGGCGTAACGGAAGAATACACTGAAACACATGCTCATGTCCCATTTTTGGAAGGAAAATCTTCCACAGGGCGTTTAGGCATTGATATCCATGCCACAGCTGGAAAAGGAGATGTGGGATTTTGCGGCAACTGGACACTGGAAATCTCTGTAAAACAACCCGTACGTGTATACAAAGGAATGCCCATTGGCCAGCTTATTTATTTTCCTGTTGATGGAGAAATAGAAGAAAAATACAATGAGAAGAAAAATGCAAAATATAGTGGCCAGCCCAATCGTCCTGTAGAAAGTATGATGTGGAAGAATGTGTTTTGATAAAAGGTTCAGGAGGTTCAAAACGTTTGATAGGTTCAAGAGGTTGTATTATCCTACATAAGATAATCTTTGAACCTCTTCATTCAACCAATTGAACCTATTCAACCTCTGAAACCTTTTGAACAACCTATTCAACCTCTAAAACATCTCCCCCTAATTCAACTTCCAAATTGAATAATTCATCAGATTATAGATGATAAAATAAAGATTAAATGGAACCGAATTTACGATAATAATTAATTAAAAATGCGGTTACCTGGTTATAACTTAACATCCCTTTTGGCTGCTGGTTACTTTTCAAAAATAAATCGTACGCCCATGTTATCAATGGCTCTATGTTGTTTTTATGAGCCAGATTAAAAGCAATTATAGTTTTGATGTCCTGCTTTACTAAGCTGTTTAATTTATCACGATAATGAATAGCCGAAGTAGAATCATACTCATACAAATTTCTATTTGCGTAAAAAAACAATTCCAAATAAGTCGAATATTTGAGCGCCTCATCATCCGAATATTTTGAAACAAGATAAGCCACAAAATTCGCCTCACTCTCCTTCGCATAACCCAGTTGGTGAGCCATCTCATGACAAACAATAAACGGCTGGGTAAATGGAGGAATCGTAGTATTTACCTGCGCTTCCCCGGTAAAAGGATTATAATAACCCGTATACCCTAAATAGTTTCCTAGCCAACCCCATAAAGATGATTTGACAGCAGTATGATTGAATTTAAAAAACGAAAAGGTATCAGCCGACTGTTGATATGCTGTAATTGCTTTTTTAAATACATCCTGATCCGAAATTATTGTTGATGTATTTATGGAGCAATTTATTTTAGACTGGTTGACTTTTTCAAGCAACAATTCATTTATTTTTTTCAAGTCCATTGAATCATACTCCTTCATTTCAATACCTGTTTGCCAGGCAATGCCCTTTCGATCATAATTGATCCCCCAGCAAAAATTAAAAAGCAAATAAACCATCATCATCACATTCAAC
>CALQJK010000226.1:0-3679 GCA_943330875.1 Chitinophaga pinensis | reverse complement strand
TTGGCCATTGTTGTTGTTACCAACGGTAATAAGTAAGATTTAACTCTAGATCCTTTATAACTCATTGTTGGTCTTAATACCAACAATGGTAATATTCATTAAAATACAAAAAATGGCTGCTCGTTTGAGTAGCCATTTTTTATGTATTGCCTTTGTTGGTCTTATTTGCCTTTGTTGGTCTTATGACCATTAAAGAGTTAATGACTCTAGGATTATATTTTTACTTATTCTTGTTGGTGAAAACACCAACAAGAGCTCAGCTCTGATTATGGGAATATTCCAAGTTCCAAATAACTGGTCGCAACTTTATTAATCGCGCTTACATAAGCGGCAGTACGCATATCAGGTATTTCCGGATTTTCTTTCCAGATATCCATAATTTCTCTTGTAGCACTGATCATTGTTTCTTCCAAACCACTATGAACCAAATCCTGTTCATCCGGACCATGCATGATAAATTTACGCTCATGATCTTCTACCCTTTTTCCAGTCAACTCTTCAATCTGACCAAGTATATGGGTGTTTAAATTTTCTGTAAAACGTTTTTCCATACGACCATAACGTACATGGCTAAGGTTTTTCAACCACTCAAAATAACTTACGGTAACACCTCCTGCATTCAGATACATATCAGGCACACACAATATGCCTTTTTGCGTAAATACTTCATCAGCTTCAGGCGTACATGGACCATTCGCAGCTTCCCCAATTATTTTTGCTTTTACTCTTGGGGCATTTTCTCCATTGATTACATTCTCTAGTGCAGCTGGAATTAAAATATCGCATTCCAATTCTAGTGCATCAGAATTTTTAGCCAAATTGGTAGCACCAGGAAAATTCAATATTGACCCTGTTTTTTTTCTGTGTTGAAAAACTTCATCTTCATTTAATCCGTCAGCATTATAAATAGCGCCTTCAAACTCAGCAAGAGCAATCACTTTCGCGCCCGCTTCTCTGAAAAATTTTGCAGAATGATAGCCCACATTTCCTAATCCTTGAACCACAACAGTCTTTTCTTTTATTCCAACAGAGAGACCCAGTTTTTTCATGATATCTTCCATATTACATACTTCGCGAATACCGAAAAACACACCTAAACCCGTTGCTTCCGTTCTGCCACGAACACCACCTTGTGTTACAGGCTTTCCCGTTACACAACCAGCGGCATCAATTTCTCCTGGTTTCAATGAAGCATAAGTATCTACAATCCAAGCCATTTCTCTTGGGCCTGTTCCATAATCCGGAGCAGGCACATCAATACCAGGACCAATAAAATTTTTCTTTACTAACTCTGCTGTATAACGACGAGTGATTTTTTCCAGTTCATAAGTAGAATAGTTGCGAGGATTGATTTTAATCCCGCCTTTACCACCACCGAAAGGAACATTTACAATCGCACATTTGTAAGTCATTAAAGACGCCAATGCCATTACTTCATCCTGGTTCACTTCGTCACTAAAACGAATACCTCCTTTACAAGGAGTTTTGTGCTGACTATGTTGAACACGATACGCTTCGATAACTTCAATCTTTCCATTATCGAGTTTTACTGGGAAACGCATTTGATAAACGCTATTACAAGCTTTTATTTGTTCTAAAATGCCGAGATCCCATTTTGTAAATTTTGATGCTTTGTCGAAGCTTTTTTCTACACTTTGAAAAAAACTGTAGTGTTGATTTGTTGACATATTTTAGGTTTTTATTTTAATGAGGGTAATACTTACTTTATGGAATGTTCTTTTTCTAATTTATGAATCTTTCTATCAATCATAAAAACATACATAAACAAGCCAGTTAGAATGGTTAAACAAACAGCCACGACCGTGTAAATTTTTCCGTTGCTGCGCATGACATCTGCCATCTCTACTTTGTCTTGAGCCGAAGCTATAAATGAACAACACAATCCCAATAGTATAAGTAATAATCTATTCATTGATTATATTTTTATTTTTAATTAAATCTATTTTAATTTTTAAAGTGGCGATCCAAACACCTAGTAAGGTCCACCCTATTATCGCAGGATAAAAAACCATTCTCATGGCGCCATCTAAATCGTTTCTGTCCAAAGCAGGATTACCACTATCACTTCCTGGTGCGCCGGGGTGCAGGCTTCCTACTAATCTTGGTATAATCCATATACTTGGAAATAACATGGCAAAAGCAAAAATATTATACACCGCACTAACCCTTGCTCTTTTGTCGATGTCGGTAAAGGATCCTCTCAATACAAAATAGGCGCCATAAATAAGTAGTGCAATTGCTGCTCCAATTAATTTAGGTTCTTTCAATACACTTCCTAAAGATTGCCCCTGATCAGTGAGCCAGGTAACATTAACCCATAACACTCCGGTGAGATAACCAAGAATGCCAAACAAGCAGCCAACTGCAGCAAAGTTGGTAGCATAAACATCATTACGATAATTGAAGTCTTTTAAGTATTTAATGCTGTAAACAAAACTTATGAGGAATAAGATCATCATGCCAAACCACATACAAACATGGAAGTATAAATTGCGGATGGTTTCATTTAAAATAGGCAGCTTGGGAACATCAAGCAATAGTCCTGCGGTTATGGTATAGACCAATAATAAAAAGGATAATATTTTCCACCAGTTTTTATACACCAATCGGGGTATTTATTTAAGTGGCGCAAAGTTAAGGAGAAGTGTACCACACCATAAAAAATAATATTCAAATTTTGGATGTATTTGTCACTTTAATCTTTCCACAAATAAGGAAATAATACAATAGCGAGGACCATGACCAAGATGTCCATCAGCGCAGTCAGCCCTACTAACTGGGTAAGAGCGCCTTCTCTGAAAACCTCTGCAAACGCTGCTTTGCTCAATTTCATTAACAGCATCAACTGGGGAAGAATTACAGGAAATCCCAGAATAGCGATCAGGGCTGCATTTTGTTGAGCTTTAGCTGCAATAGCACTCATTAGTGTAAATACGAGACTTATTCCTGTTCCCCCGAGTAAAACGATTCCCAGGAATTGTAAAGTATTGATGGTTGGATTCCCAAGAAATAAGAAAAAAAGCATCAAACTAATGACGCTCATGAATAACATTAAAAACACATTGAATATCAATTTACCGAGAATAAATTGAACAGGGCTAGAAATGGAATAAAAATAAAGCATTCTTCCCTTGTTTTCCTGCAAAAAGCTCTTTGCTACAGCATTTACACAAACAAACAGTTGAATTACCCAGAAAAGACTATTCCATATTTGAGCATCGGGACTTTCAGGTAAAGAGAGATAAATTAGAAAAATGGTAGATGCTATATATAATAATATCCCATAAAAAGTATGTTTCTGCCTGAATTCAAGCAGAATATCTTTTTTCAATAATGCCAATACCTGGTTATTCATTTATGCAAAGTAATGAAAAACGGAATTAGAAAAGAGGGATTAAAATATAAAAATGGTGATTTGAAAGAGATTTATCGTCAGCTTTCAAATCACCAAATAATCTAATCGTATTAATATTTCAATACTCTTGTTGTCTTCACATCCTTCCCTTGTCTTACTTCGATAAAGTAGGCGCCCGCTTTCAACGCTGAACCTAAGCTCAAAGTTTGATTTGGTGCAACCTTCACCGATTGGATGAATCTGCCCTGGATATCCAATACTCTTGCTGTTACTTCTTCCTTACCTGCTGTTAACACCTGTAAG
>CALQJK010000225.1:0-3746 GCA_943330875.1 Chitinophaga pinensis | reverse complement strand
GTTTCGGGTAATGGGTTTACGGAAATGATTTTACAACCATTTTCTTTTGCTTTTTGCAAAGCCTGCAACATTCTGGGATGATTTGTTCCGGGGTTCTGGCCAAGAATGATAATTACCTCTGCTTCATAAAAATCTTCGAGTGTTACCGATCCTTTTCCAATTCCTAAAGATTCGGTCAAGGCGACTCCGCTGCTTTCGTGACACATATTGGAACAGTCGGGTAGATTATTTGTGCCCAATTCTCTTACAAACAACTGGTATAAAAATGCGGCTTCATTACTTGTTCTTCCTGAGGTGTAAAAGATAGCTTCGTCAGGGGAATGGAGCTCCCGAATATTCTTTGCAATGAGTTCAAATGCATCGTTCCATGAAATGGGCTCATAATGTGTAGCGCCTTTACGCAGTCGCATCGGTTGTGCAATACGACCCTTCTTTCCTATAGCATAATCATCGAGCATGGATAATTCCGCTACAGAATTTTCTGCAAAAAACTGAGCTGTCAACTTTTTACTGGTGGCTTCTTCTGCAATTGCTTTCACTCCATTTTCGCAATATTCACCGAGACGTGATCGGTCGTCGTCCGGATCAGGCCATGCACAACCAGGACAATCAAAACCTTTCATCTGATTGACGCTAAATAATGCCTTTAATCCACGAATAATATCCATTTCGGAAAAAAGATGTTTCGCTGAAACCATTACAGCAGGAATGCCTGCAGCCGCTGTTTTGGGATGGGATAGTTTAATTCCGGTAAATTTTTCCGGATTCTCAGCATTGGGATTATCGTGTTGATTTTCACTCATTAATTATAATTAACAAACAGCATTCGGGTTGGGATAATTATCACTTTGATCTTCAAAAGTGTTATCCAGGCAAACAAAATCTTTTTCGACCAATAAAAAAAGTTGTTTGTTATTACCGAGGGTCATTTTATTTTCAATTCCTATCATATCGGTTGAAATCCATTGGTCTGCGTGCTCCTTAGGAACATGGATAGTTATTTTATCGTCATGATAGGAAGCCGAAAGGGAATCTGCTTGGTTAGTAATTTCTAATCTGTAGGAGAAAGAATTATTAACGAATTCAGTTGTCTCTTCTATAAAACCATTTAGTGAAAAATGATCCACTTCAGTTTTTGTCAATCTGAATCTTATAGAATTGCTTTTGATCCTGATTTTCATTGGTTGTTTTTTTTTGGAAAAATAAAAATAAGTCAAAAGCAACAGATTACAACTGAATTCGATGAGGGTTTGAATAAATATTAAAACGGTTGTGTCTTGAAAATCCTATTAAAGTAATGCCGAATCGTTTTGCGGTTTCTACTGCCAGACTAGAAGGGGCGCCAACAGCAGATATCACAGAAATGCCTGCCATTGCTGATTTTTGTATGAGTTCAAAACTGGCTCTGCCGCTTAATAATAAAATACTCCCTTCTGGAATGATATTATGGTCTGTAGATTTAAGCAAATAGCTACCAATCAGCTTGTCCAATGCATTATGTCGGCCAATATCTTCTCTCATTTCCAGCAACAGACCATCTTTACTGAAAAGTGCCGCGGCGTGAATGCCACCGGTATGTTTGAAGATTTCTTGTTGCGCGCTTAACAATTCAGGAAGTCGAATTACAGTTGCTGCCCCGATTATAAAATCATTGTTTTTTTTTGGAGCTCCTGTCAATGAAAAAATAGCATCAATACTCGCTTTGCCACAAACACCACATGCTGAAGTTGTATAAAAATTTCTTTGCAATAACTTTTTATCTATTTCAAGATTTTCATCGCATTCGATTTGTATGACATTTGGCATTTAATATTTTCCATTAAACTTCTCGGGTTGAAGCTGGTAGATATGAGTGATGATGCCTTCTGTGAATAAAAAGCCGACCGTGAGTTCTAAGTCATTACCTGGTGTGCGCATGGTAATAGAAACGTTTGTGATTTGTCTTTCGTGTGATTTCCCATGAACCAGTTTCATTTCCAGGGGTTCTTCAATGGCAAGTATATCCGCTGCGGTTGTAATTTCCCCATCGGCATATTTATCTATTTCAACTTCAGTAACAGCTTGGTTCATAGTAATGATTTAGGGATGAAAAGAATGGAATGCTTCAGGCGTATCAAAGCTCTTTAAAAAAGAGTCGTCTTCCGCAATTATTTTCAACGTATTGATTTCTCCGAGGATGTTTTTCAGTGAAGTGTTACCGGATTCAAATGATTGATCTAGCTTTTCTTTGACGGTATTATTATAGTAGGTCAAAAGTGGCTCCATGTTTTCTTGGTCTGATTTTCGGACAAAACAAACTGCATCAAATCCAAATTGACTCAACGAAAGGAGTAGATCAATATGTTTTTGCTGAATCAATGGATAATCGCAGCCCATCAAGATAAACGAAAGGGTCGGATTGTTTTTAAAAGCAGTAAGCAATCCTGAGATGGGTCCGTTGTTTTTAAATGTGTCGTCATCAATTAATGTGGAATATTCAACAGGTATTTTTTGTTGCTGCTCTTCATTACAAGAGATGATTACTGAAATGCCGCTGTCGGAAAAAAGCTTGGCAATAAATTGGTATTGCTCGGTTTGATGATAATGTAAAAACGCTTTGTCAGTACCCATTCTGGAGCTCTTTCCTCCACAGAGAACAAGTCCTGATAAACTAACAGGCTTGAGGGGGTATTCTGTAGAATCTAAATCATCTATTGATATCAGTTTGGCATGGGGAAGTGCAAACTTTTTTTTACATTCATCAAGTAAACTTTTTGTTACAACGATTACCAGCTGATGATGTTCTTTCAAATTGGAAGCCAGATTTAATTGATGTTTCAATCCATTATAAAAACCTTTTTCCATTAGTTCTAATTCTCCAATTTCATCTATTATGATTATGGAATTTTCGATGGGGGAGAGATGCTGTAGATAATCATTAGCTTGATTAAAGGCCTCATCAGAAAAATTTCCTGTAGTTGCTTTTTCTTTTTGTAAGCTTTCTGCATTTATCAAATGCCTTTTGCTAATCAATAATAAATTCCTAGAGCCATTTACAACCGGTGAAAGAATGCCATCTGTGTTTTTATGGACATTTATCCAGTTCATTAGTCTGCTGGTATTGGCAGCGCGATTATCCCGAACTATAATAATGATGTTATGGCTATACATTCTCTCTGAAATGGGATGGTAAATTATTTGTCTTGCAAGATATTTATACCTTTTTAATCAGGGGAAAGAAATTTTGATGGGAGTAGCGTTGGATTGGTATGCAATTCGTCATATTATTTTCAGAAAAAAAAGGGAGCAAGTTTATAATGCATAAGATTTATTTAGAATATCTTTATCTGGGTTAAAGTTGATGGGACAAAAATGGGACTGCAGTTATTTTCTAAAAATAGTCATTCCAAAAAAGCGGATTCTTTATGAAAACGCTGTCTCTTTTAAAAAAAATAAAGATAGCTTGTGATGGAAAATATTTTAGACGAGATCCTTAAAGTTCTAGTACAGCCAATGGTTTCAGGAGTTTTTAGTGTAAATAATAGCTTAATAAAACAGGATTTTAAAAGATTTTCCAAAAATAGTTTAAATGAATCTTTATTTATTGAGTTAAATCATTACCTTTGCCGTCCAAAAATAAGGATCATGGCTAGAGTATGTCAGGTAACAGGAAAGAAGCCCATTACAGGTAATAAGGTTTCGCATTCCAATATTAAAACAAAACGCAGATTTTTACCAAATTTGCAAAAAAAGCGTTATTTCTTAGC
>CALQJK010000224.1:0-3747 GCA_943330875.1 Chitinophaga pinensis | reverse complement strand
GGTAAATACGCACCAGCCAGATGGCCAATATGTTTTGGACCATTTGCGTAAGGCAGCGCAGAAGTTATTAAATATCTTTTTGGGGTAGTCATCTCGGCAAAAATACCGCAATTGAAGCCATCGGGCAAAAAATTATGACCCACATCTATGCAATTTTGATGGTCATATACAAACCACAGCAATTATTCCTTACTTTTATTTATAACAAATGTCATTTATGAAAAAAATTACTTGCTCTTTATTGCTTGCTTTTGTCATCACATTCTCTTTTGCACAGCAAAAACAACTGACCATCGAAGAAGCCATGCTTAATGCCAGAACTACCTTGGCGCCGGAAAATTTGAAGCAGCTGCAGTTTATAAAAGGAACCAGCAATTATATCTATCTAAAGAAAGTTAATGGGCTGGATACCTGGCTTCAAGCTGATTTTTCTTCAAAAGAGGAAATGCCAATCTTGAATCTAGTACAGTTTAATCAAAAGTTACGCGCAGCATCATTGGATACCTTGACTTCAATGCCAGCCATTCAATTCAACAAAGACAATTTCATCACAACAATAAAAGGTCAGAAAATGTTCTTTGCTAATGACAACAGCACTAAGATTTTAATTGACAAAACGACTGCAACAAAAGAAAATGTAGAAGAAAGCAGCGGTGGTTATATCGCTTATGTAGACAATCATAATTTATTTGTTGCCAAAAATAATGATATTAAACAAGTAACAGAAGACGGAAGTGAAGATATTGTTTACGCTTCAACAGTTCATCAAAGTGAATTTGGTATTACAAAAGGAACTTTCTGGAGCAATAATGGAAAGTTGCTTGCTTTTTACAAAATGGATCAATCCATTACGCCGGATTATCCGATTGTAGATTGGACAGAGCGTCCGGCGAAAGTTAATAATATTCGCTATCCTATGGCAGGTGATTCAAGTCACCATGTAACATTGGGCATATATAATGCAGTAACTAAAAATACCATTTGGGTAAAAACAACAGGACCTAATGAACAATTCCTCACCAATATCGCCTGGAGTCCCGATGATCAATTTGTATATATCGTAATGCTGAATAGAGAGCAGAATCATTTTTCAGTAAATCAATATAGTGCAACAACTGGCGATTTTGTAAAAACATTATTTGAAGAATCTGATGACAAATATGCTGAACCGCTAGTTCCGATGTTATTTGTGAAAAATAATCCTAAACAATTTATCTGGCAAAGCAGAAGAGATGGATGGAATCACTTGTATTTGTATAATGCAGATGGTTCTTTTGTTAAGCAATTGACTAAAGGAGAATGGGATGTTATTGAAGTGAAAAGTTTTGATGATAAAGGCGAGAACCTTTATTATGTATCCACACAGGTGAGCCCGATTTCGAAAAATCTGTATACAGTTAATTTGAAAAATGGCAAATTGAAATCAATAACAGCAGGCAATGCGGTTCACAATACTTCCATTAGTTTGGATGGAAATTATGTGATTGATAATTTCAGTACGCCTCAAAATCCAAGAACAATTAATCTAATAGACATCAAAACAAATAAAACAAAACAACTGCTTCAATCTGCGAATCCACTTGATAAATACAGCAAGGGACAATTGAATATTTTTACGATAAAGAATGCTGAAGGAATTGATTTGTATTGTAGGATGTTTACCCCCGTAAATTTTGATAGCAGCAAAAAATATCCTGTCCTGGTATATTGGTATGGCGGCCCTCATGCACAAATGATTTTAAATGGATGGAACGGCGGAGCAGGAGATTATTGGTTCCAGTTTATGGCGGAAAGAGGCTATGTGGTGTTCACCTTGGATACTCGTGGAAGCGCCAATCGTGGTAAGGCTTTCGAGCAATCAATTTTCAGAAGAGCGGGAGAAAAACAAATGGAAGATTTGATGTCAGGCATTGATTATTTAAAATCATTAAAGTATACCGATGTAAATAATATGGGTTTGTTTGGCTGGAGTTATGGAGGCTTTATGACAATAGATTTCATGCTTACCCATCCCGGTATTTTCAAAGCTGCCGTTGCAGGCGGACCTGTTACCAATTGGAAATTTTATGAAATCATGTACACCGAAAGATACATGGATAAGCCACAGGAAAATCCTGAAGGATATGATGCGTCAGACCTTACCAAAAGAATTGGGAATTTGAAAGGGAAGTTATTACTCATTCATGGAATGCAGGATAATGTAGTGTTGATGCAGCATTCCGTGAATCTGGTTAAAGCCGCAGTGGATAAAGGCGTTCAGGTGGACTATATGATTTATCCAGGTCATGAGCACAATGTTTTGGGGAAAGACAGAGTGCACTTGTATCAAAAAGTAACCGATTATTTTATGCAAAATTTACACTGATAAATAATGAGCATTTTAAAAGTTGACAATCTTTCTAAAGATTACGGGAAAATAAAAGCACTTCAAAACATTAGCTTCCATGTTCCTGAAGGTTCTATTTACGGAATATTAGGACCTAACGGTAGCGGAAAAACGACATTGCTTGGGATTATTATGGATGTTTTAAAATCATCCGGAGGGTCGTATCAATTATTTGATGAAAATCCTGCCGATTCTCATCGAAAACGAATAGGCACATTATTGGAGACGCCTAATTTTTATCATTATTTAAGCGCGGTTCAAAATTTAAAAATTACAGCAGCTATTAAAAACAGACCTGTAGAGGATATAGACAGGGTATTGGATGTTGTAAATCTTACACAAAGAAAACACTCGAAATTCAGCACGTATAGTTTGGGAATGAAACAACGCTTGGCTATTGCTAATGCATTATTGGGTGATCCTGAAGTGCTGGTTTTAGACGAACCTACAAATGGATTAGATCCTGTAGGAATTGCTGAAATCAGAATGCTGATTCAACAACTCGCTCAGCAAGGCAAAACGATTATCATGGCGAGTCACATGCTTGACGAAGTTGAAAAAGTATGTACACATGTAGCCATTTTGAAGTACGGACATCTGATTACCCATGGAGATGTGAATGAGATTTTGAGCAATGATGATATTGTAGAAGTTGCCTCAATAGATGTAGCAAAACTGAAGAATGCATTAATAAATTTTCCGGGAAATCCTCAAGTACAAATAAAAGAAAATGTTGTGCATCTTAATTTTCCTGCAGGAACTGCCAATCTGGAAGAGGTGAACAGATTTTGTTTTGAAAGAGGAATTGTTTTGTCACAACTTCAACTAAAAAAGAAAAGTCTGGAAAGCAAGTTTCTGGAACTCACCAATTAAAAATTACAACATGCTTGATTTACTTAAAATAGAATGGCTTAAAATAAAAAATTACAGGGTTTTTCTTTTCATGATCCTATTTTTTCTAATTGGAATTTTTGCAGCGAATTATATTGTTTATAGTCTTTTTCAAAATGTAGTCAATAAGTCAGAAGCCGCAGTATTGCTCAATAAATTTAATCCCTATGAATTTAAATATGTTTGGCAATCGGTAAGCTATACGAGTGGATTTCTATTAATGCTCCCTGCCATGCTATTGATTATTTTAGTAACCAATGAATTTGCTTTTCGTACCAACAGGCAAAATATTATAGATGGCTGGAGCCGATCACAATTCATAAATGTGAAAATAGTATTGGCTTTAATTTTTGCTTTATGCTCCACAATAGTTGTTGTGCTTGCAGGTTTTGTATTTGCATTCAGAACAAAAACTGAAATATCATTTGATGGATTTTCTCATGTGGGATATTTTTTTATAAAAGCATTTT
>CALQJK010000223.1:0-3748 GCA_943330875.1 Chitinophaga pinensis | reverse complement strand
GGAATAACTCTGTGAAATGCAAGTGAATCATAATAACCCGAGGCTATTAGTTTCTTGAAATTCTCTACTGTTTTCGGTGCGTCATCATCATACAATTCAAATGTAATTACTCCATTCTTTGTATGTATTTCTCCTTTAGTTAGATTTATTGCTGACATTTTATAATTTTATTTTTTATTAAAGGTCAAAAATATTGAATGAATTCTAATTCCAATAAATTATTTAGTAAAACTTTGCCATGAATCCTATCAAGTAATCAATATCGTAAGGGAAGTAATTCCACCGTTATTTTAATAAACTTCTGTAATTGTAATCAATTTCAAGTTAAAATAATGACGATAATGCTTTTATTAGAAAAATAAGTTCTGTAATTTCGTACAAAATTGAAAACATGAAGATTTTTGTAGCAGGATTACCTTATGATTTGGATGATGCAGAGTTGGAAGAAATTTTTGAGAAATTTGGCCCCGTAGTATCAGCAAAAGTAGCTTTAGATAAAGAAACAGGTAAAAGCAAAGGATTTGCATTCGTAGAAATGCAGAATAATGACGAAGGCCTTGAAGCAATTGAAAGTCTTAATGATATTTCTTTAGGAAAAAAGCCTTTAGTGGTTAAACAAGCTGAAGACAGACCTTCTACTAGACCACCATCCACTCGTCCCTCAGGCGGAGGCTTTAACAGAAGTAATAATGGTTCAAATGGTGGAGGGTATAATAACAGAAGAGATTAATTTCAGCTCTTATTGTACATTTTCTCTATTGTAAATATCCTCTCTAATTTCTAATTTACCCCATTCATTTACCCATGTGGTAAAATAACAGGTTTTAATTGGTATTGTGGAGAGTAATTTTATGTACATCTCTTTCCCGCTTTGTATACCTCGATCTATTTTTACTTCATTCCAATTCCTGTCATTCCTCAATAAATACAGCGCAAGTTTTTTAGGTTGTTCAATTCTTATACAACCATGACTTAGTGCACGAATACTTTTTTGGAACAATGATTTTACAGGTGTATCATGCAGATAAACATGATAAGGGTTTTCAAAAACAAATTTTATTCCTCCTAATGCATTATCGCTTCCAGGCAATTGTCTCAGCATTTTTCCATTCCATTCCATATGATGAACTTGTAAATAATTAGGATATTTTTTTAGTAGTGGCACAATTTCTTTTTCAAGAATACTTGTAGGAATATTCCAGTAAGGACTTAAAACCACGTATTCTATTTCGCTTTCCAATAAAGGAGTTTTATTTTTATTTTTCCCTACGATAACTTTCATCTCCATAATACAACTGTCATTTCTAATTACAAAAAGTTTAAAGTCAGGGATATTAATAATGATATGTTCATTTTTTGAATCTTTTGGAGAAGCATTCCATTGAATAATATTTGCTTTTATTTTATTGATAATCTTATCAATGGGTGTATTTAATTTCCTGATCAGCGTTTGATCAATAATTGCTTTCGATTCTAACCCATTTCTTTTTTGAAATTGATTAATTCCTACATTCAAATCGTTATCGTAATAGTTTTTTTTATTGTCAAATTTTAAATCTTCCAGTAAAAACAATCTTCTCCGGACTAAGCCAATGATAAAAGAAGTATCAATATTACTTATTGATTTTTTTGAAATGGGAATAGGATCCCATTTTTCTGTTGATTTTAATTGATTGTATTTGAGTAAAAAAAAATGTAGTAACGCAGACTGTTTGTTTAGTATGGTGTCTTTTGGACGGGAGTTTATTATAGTATCCACATCTGGACAAATCGTATTGAAATTGGATAATGTGAAACTATTAAATGTGTGAAAAATAAAAGGTATGAATAATACAATTAAACTTTTCATGTGTATGTATTTATAGTTACATTATTCCGCAAAAATTATTTAAGATGGATAAGTTGATGTCATAGCATAAACTTAACAATATAGGTAAGACAATTACCATGCCATCCTATAAAAATAGCAGATGATTTACCACAAGAAAGAGATGATAGTTATTTCGAAAAAGCGACAGCAATTTTAGCTGCAAGAGAAGCATTCTGGTGAATCAATGCAATATTGGCACCCAGACTTTCTCCTTTTGAATTTTCTGCGATGTATTTGAGTAAGAATGGAGTAACCTCTTTTCCAATTATATTCAAATTTGCTGCTGCTGCAAGTGCATGTTGAATATGAGATTCAATGATTTCAGGAGCGACTTCAAATTCTTTTTGAATAGGATTGGCAATTAAAACCGTGCCATTTAAACCTACATTCCATTTTGTCTTTATCATTTCAGCAATTGCACTTGGTTCGTCTATCCTTAGCGGAGAGTTAAATCCACTCTTCGTTGAGTAAAAACTAGGGAATTCATCCTGACCAAAAGTAACAACAGGGATTCCCATCGTTTCTAAATATTCAAGTGTCAATCCAATATCAAGAATAGACTTGACGCCTGCAGAAACTACGGCTACATTAGTGTGAGACATTTCTGTCAAATCTGCAGATATATCCATCGTGTGTTGTGCATTCCGATGTACGCCGCCAATACCGCCTGTAGCAAAGATTTTAATTCCGGCCATAGATGCGATTCTCATTGTTGCTGCCACTGTAGTTGCACCTGGAAGTTTAGTTGAAATAACATAGGGCATATCTCTAAGACTAACTTTCCAAACGTTTTTTGTTTGTCCAAAAAATTCGATCTCTTCGACAGATAATCCTACATGACATTTTCCATTTTTAATAGCAATAGTTGCAGGAACGGCTCCTTCAAGCCTTACAGCATTTTCAACAGAAATAGCCGTCTCTACATTTCTCGGCCATGGCATTCCATGAGAAATAATAGTTGATTCCAATGCGACTACTGCGCGATTATTTGCAAGCGCTTCTTTAACCTCAGGATGTATTACTAAAAAATCATTTTGCATCTTTATAATATTTATTTCGCGATTCTAAAAGTGAGGGAAGTTTTATATAGTGTTTTACAGCTCCTTTAATTTGTAGTACTTCGAATGCCAAAGTATGACCCAGTTGTAAACACTCTAGTTCATCATAATTATTGAGATAGCCAACTAGCCAGCCAGCTAAAGCAGCATCACCAGCACCTGTGCTATCAATTATTTCAATTTTTACAGCTGCAAGCGAAATCTCCTTTTCATTATTGTATTTAATGGAACCCAATGCCCCCTTTCTTAACCAGATATTTTGTACACCTCTGGAGAGCAATGTTTCAATCATGTCAGTTTCCTTTTCTTTTGTATTCAGGCAGATTGAAAAAAGTTCATCCTCATTTGGTGTAATCATGAAAACATTTTGAATATCGAGTGCTGCTAATTTCCTCGATTTCGCGACAGAGACAGGTTCGATAATTAAATCTTTATGATGAATAGTTGAAAATTCAATTAACCATTTCAAAGATTCAATGGAAATATTGGTATCAGTAATTATGATATCTGCAGTTAATAATGTTTCAACTTTCCCCTCTAGGAATGCAGGATTTAAATATTTCTCACAAACATCTACACAAGCAGCTGCATGTAAAGAACCATCTGCATTTAAAAAAGAAACATACTTTCCGGTGGAATCATTAACTAATGCTATATTTTCAATTTTAATTCCGGCTTTATTCAATTCATCTTTAACCCATTGCCCCTCAACATCATTTCCTAATACAGTAATATATTCTATGTCCACATCAAGATATGCAAGATGAAAAGCTACATTAGTTAATACCCCACCTATATTACGGGATAAATTTGCAGGATT
>CALQJK010000222.1:0-3753 GCA_943330875.1 Chitinophaga pinensis | reverse complement strand
GATGCAAAAATAAGGAAGGATGAATCGTGTCCATATTTCAATTGAAATGTTATTGATATTAGTCCTTTTCCGATGACCATGTTGAATATGAATCAGATTAAAAAATTAAAAAGTTGAAAAATGAAATTCAATAAAAATTTACTGCGATTTACTTTCATTCGTAATTTCTGCACCTATCATTTCACTGATAAGCATATCCAAATTGTATTTCGGTTTCCAGCCCAGTAATTTTTCTGCTTTGGAAGCATCGCCTACCAATAAATCAACTTCCGTTGGTCTGAAATATTTAGGATTGATATAAACGACTTCTTTATTTATTTCTAATTGGTATTTTTCATTATTGCATTTAACAACATATCCTTTTTCATCAATTCCTGTCCCTCTGAATTCTATTTCAATGCCAAGTTCTGAAAAACAACGGGAAACAAAATCCCTAACGCTTGTGGTTACCCCAGTAGCTAAAACAAAGTCCTCCGGTTTTTCATATTGAAGCATTTGCCACATTCCTTCCACGAAATCTTTAGCATGACCCCAATCTCTCTTGGCATCTAAATTTCCAAGTGAAAATTTATTTAATTTGCCCAATGCAATACGAGTGGCGCAAATAGCAATTTTCCTTGTTACGAAACCTTCGCCTCTTATCGGACTTTCATGATTAAATAAAATGCCATTTACTGCGAAAATATTGTAAGCCTCTCTGTAATTTACAGTAATCCAATAGCCGTACAATTTAGCAACTCCGTATGGCGATCTTGGATAAAAAGGGGTTTTCTCTGTTTGAGGTATCTCCTGAACTTTTCCATACAATTCGGAGGTAGATGCCTGATAGAATTTAGTTTTGTTTTCTAAGTTCAGAATTCTGATTGCTTCCAAAAAAAGCAAAACGCCAACTCCATCCGTAATGGCTGTATACTGAGGTGTTTCAAAACTTACCTGCACATGACTTTGAGCTGCAAGATTGTATATTTCGTCTGGTTGGGTTTCTTGTATTATCCTAAGAATATTACTGCTATCCGATAAGTCTCCATAATGAAGAAATAATTTATCGGTATATTTTGGATTGAAAATTAACGGGTCAATTCTGGCAGTATTCAAAAGAGAACTTCTTCTCCTGATGCCATGAACGATATATCCTTTCTCTAATAAAAATTCTGCTAAATATGCGCCATCCTGTCCAGTAATACCACTAATTAAAGCTGTCTTCATTTTGTTTATTTAGAATATTTTTTTCAAATTTATAATATTAAGGCCATATATACTAAAAAATAGAGATTATGAATATTGGAGAATAATTGATTGTGAATTGTAAAGTATTTAAGAAATAAGCATTGCAGCTTTTTTTGCGATGTTTTCCCAATAAAAATGACTGAAAAATTGCTCGTTTATTTTCCCCGCATCTGGGTTGATATTAATAATTGTCCTCGCAAATAATTCCCAGTTTTTTTCTATTATAACTTTCAATCTGTTTCCTGTAATTGATACAGGTACTCCAATTGCGCCTTCAACGGTACTGATACAAAACAAATTGTAGCCTAATGCCTCAACAAGTTTTGTTTTTATTCCACCGCCATCTGTAACAGGGTTTAAAAATATATCTGCTCCTTTAAAATAAATACTAATGTCATCAACAAATCCTGCATAAATAATGTTGTTTTTTTGCTGGTCTTTTAATTCATTAAAAGACTCCGGTAAGTTTTTTCCGCAAATAATTATACTGTAATTAAAATCAGTTTCCTTTTGTAATACCGGGTTGATATTATTGATGATAATTTTTAGCGCGTCTAAATTTGGGCGATAATCCAAGGTCCCATTAAACAATAATATTTTGTTCTTAGAAGGAATAGAATACTTCGATTGCAGAATTAGTTTAGCACCTGATTTTTCTTCTGCAGTAGGAGGGTTGTTGAAATCGAAACCATAAGTAATCGTATGACATTTATTGTTTTTTAATTTGAATTTTTCAATTGCAAATTGTTTGTCTTCGTCTGTAATAAAAAAACTCATATCGGCTCTTCGGTGAACAAATCTTTCGTAATGCCACAATACTCCCCACCACCATTTGCCGGTGCTTTTAAATCGCAATGATTCTATATTATGGGAGTGAATTATCAATTTTATATTTAAAAACCATTTGGCCAGAATGCCCAGCCATCCAAGGTATGGATGCTCCAGTATAAGATGTGTAGCCTTCCTTTCTTTAATTATTCTTCTCAATGTCAGTAAAAAAAAAGGATTGAAATAACGCGATTTAGAACTGCTTAAAATTGGCAAAAATTCGGCCGCTAAATCAGTTGGATTCTCATTATTATTAGTAGAAATAACGGTTACGGGCACAAGTTTTGAAAACGCTGTATAGAATGATGCAATTCCTTTTTGTCCGCCCATTTTGGAAGGATAAATCTGATAAGATGCTATTGCTATAATATGAATTTTCTTGTTTTCGATTTCTTATGCTATTTGATTTTTTTTATTACTATTATGCTTTCGATTGATTTGTATTGCTTCTTTTAAATTCCACTGCTATTGCCACAATTAATATTAGCAGCACTAACCATGATGCAATGTTGCTGATATTCTTACCAAGGAAGAAAATTGCAGGTTCAAATTTGAATTCAATTTTGTGATTTCCTGCAGGTATTACCATAGCTCTTAAAACATAATTTGCTTTAGCGAAATCTACATTTTTTCCATCGATATATGCCTTCCAGTCTTTATAATAAATCTCACTGAATACAGCCAGATGATTTGCAGTTGTATTTGTCTGGTAAGTAATGGCATCGTTATCAAATGAAGTCATTTTAATTGATGCGGCACTGTCAGTTGGTAAAAAAGATTTTATTATTGGTGCATATACATCATCTATAACAGCTGTGTCTGAAGGATTAAATGTGTCCAGTGCTTTCATTTCCTGCATAGGGCCTTTTACATATTTAACGCCTTTTACAAACCATGCATTACCAAGTGCCGTTGGATTTATACTCGCAATTTTATTGTTGCCTTGCTCTTGTATAAAGTATTTGGTGTTAAGCATATTGATGACATTCATATTTGGTCTGCCACTTAATTGATAAGCCATCAAATCATCATAAATGCCAATTTTAGCAGGGTGATAACCACCAATAGATTTGTGATAATATGATGTTTTTGATTCTTCCAAACTACTTGTATTCATAACCCTGAAGTTTGGATCTTTATCTTCCATTATTTTTCTATCGGCATCTGAAAGAGGAAATTCATTTGCTTCATAGTTGTCTTTACTTTCAAAACTTTTATCATTTAAATATTTCATTCCAAATTGCAGTAAATCGATTGTAGATAATGAAGTCACACCAATAATCATTATCATTACATTTATTTTCTTGTTAAGATATAATGCAATAAGGCCTGCTCCGATCAATACAAATAACAAAGAACGAATTATATCTGAAAGTAAAAATGCTGCTCTGTCTTTACGCAATGCGGATAGAAATTCTCTTGCTTTTTTTGTTGCATCAGCACTGGAACTTTGATTGAAATTTGAAGTCATGCCTTCATAAATCTGATTGTCAATTAAAGGCTTGTATTGTTCATCAAGCTGTTTTAATTTTTCATTCATATCAGCAGGTTTGGCATTGTAAATGCTATTGAAAGCATTTGTTCTTTGTTTATTTTCTTTACTGAAATCACTGCTCACATAAAACAAGCTTATCAAAACAAATGCAGCTAGTGTTGCTATAGCAGTAAGTTGAAATTTTTTCCATGCACCTGCGTCAT
>CALQJK010000221.1:0-3753 GCA_943330875.1 Chitinophaga pinensis | reverse complement strand
GGTTGCAAATCTTACCTTAATGGAGTGTCTGATGAGTTGTTTGCAAATGGACTTTGTTTACCGAGCGGATCAAATATGACAAATGAAACTCAACATATAGTAATAGAACAAATAAAGAAAATAATATCTTGAAATAGCCATAACGATTAGCCCGATACCAACCGGGAATGATCATAAAGGCTATAGCATGCGACCCAAAAGAAACAATATAAAACACATGAAACCAACCAAAAAAATCGCGATTAGGCCTTCTCAGTTTGTGCTGATAGGAGATCAGATACTGATTGCCGTTGGTTTGTTGTCGGCATTGTTTTCGTACTATAGACTTCTATCAATTACAACTTTTCCTGTCCATACTATAATCTATCGTGTTTCAATTCATGTGTCTTTTGGAATTGTTGCCTGGTTTTTATTTAGCATCAATAAAAAAGTTATTCGATTTTTTAACAGCAAAGATTATATTAATCTTATTTTTATTGTCTTTCTGATACATGCAACTAGTTTTTTTTCAGGCATATTTTTTCCTGTAAAACATCAGCTAAAGTTTGAAATATTTGTCATTAGTTTTTTTGTCACTTCATTTTATATTATCGGTAGTAGGATTTTGATAAATTATTTGTATTTCTATTACAGTCGTTCAAAATCAAAAGGAGAAGAAAAAAGACTATTGATTTATGGTGCTGGAGAACTAGGTGTTTTTCTGAAGAAATCTTTAGGCACACATTATCATAATGAGTTCAAGCTAGTTGCATTTTTAGATGATCATAAGAATAAAGTTGGAAGGTATATTGGTGGCATTAAAGTTATTAGTGCAACATCAGATTTAAAACAATTGATAATTAAAGAGAAAATTACAGATATTTTTATCGCCAATAATGCGATATCCGCTATGAAAAAATCGACTTTTTTGGAACAGATACTTCCATTAAAAGTGAAAGTGAAGGAAATGTCTTCTATCCAAACATTATTTAGTAGTGATTTCAATATTAATAAATTGGAATCAATCGATATACAGGACTTAATGAATCGTGCTCCGATTCAATTATTCGATGAACATGTAGTAAACATTGTAAAAGAAAAAATTGTGTTAGTTACAGGTGCGGCAGGTTCTATTGGCAGTGAAATTGTTCGTAAATTATCTGAACACAAGGCCGCTTTAATTATTTGTCTTGATTTCTCTGAAAGTGCATTATACAATTTAGAACAAGAATTAAAACGCAAATATCCACTCATCAATTATGAGTTCATTCTCGCAGATATTAGAAATGAAAAATTAATTGAAACTATTTTCAATAAGTTTGACCCTAGGTTTATCTATCATGCAGCAGCATACAAGCATGTACCTATGATGGAGCAATTTCCATGGGAGGCTATACAAACAAATGTTTTTGGAACATTAAATCTTGTCAATCTTTCCATTCAGTACAAAGTAGAAAAGTTTGTATTTATTTCTTCAGATAAAGCAGTTAATCCCACAAGCATAATGGGCGCGACTAAGCGTCTTGCTGAAATAATTGTTCAGGGACATTCTTCAACGGAGCATGATACGAGTTTTGTTGTAACGAGATTTGGCAATGTTTTGGGCTCGAATGGTTCTGTAGTGCCACTCTTTAAAAAACAAATACAACATGGAGGTCCTGTAACAGTGACTCATCCAGAAATGGTTCGTTTTTTTATGACCATTGCAGAAGCGTGTCAACTTGTATTAGAAGCCTCTGTTATGGCCGATGGAGGAGAGATTTATGTATTTGATATGGGCGAGCCTGTTAAAATCGTAGATTTGGCAAGAAATATGATCAGATTAGCAGGGCACACACCTAATCTGGATATTAAAATTGAATTCATTGGGGAACGACCTGGAGAAAAGTTGTATGAAGAGGTGTTTTCTATAAATGAAAAAATGAAAGAAACTCACCATGAGAAAATAATGATAAGCCAGGAGCAAAAACACGAAATGGATGAGGTGAATGAAATTATTAATAGTTTAAAAAAGCTGGAAAGTTTTTACGATTCGGAAATGTACAAATTGATGATAAAGAAATTATTGCCAGAGTTTAAATCGATAAACAATAATGACAACATCGTTAATTTCTATTCCGGTAATAAAATAAATGAATACAAATTTCAAAATTAATTAACAGAAGTAATATTTTTTTATGATTTTCAAAAAGAGCATATTTGTAGCAGTATTATTGTTGGCATGTAAAATGGTAGTTGTTGCTCAAAATGCAAGATTCTCCCAAATTGGAACGGTGTCGCAACAGCTTAATCCCAGCTTGACTGGCCGATTCGATGGCAAAGCCAGAATGAGTAATTTGTTTGGATGGCATACCTCTGATAATCCTAAAAATGGATATGCTGAAACCCAACATCAGGATATCTCTTTTGATATTAAGTTGGGAAAATATCGCTCGAGTGGCGATGATGGCACTTCCAATTCGCATGCGCCTGTAAATAAAAATGGCGCAAAGGATGAAACCCTTAAAGGAAAAAAACAAAATGGTTATTGGGGCTTAGGGATAAATTATTATCATTACGGCGCTAGTAAATCTCCAATTGAAGCAAGCTTTATTTCATTATCAGTTGCACGACATTTTTACAATAAAAGCAATAAGTTTTATGGTTTTGGAATTCAAGTGACTAATGCAACAGGAAACTTAGATAGAACAAAAGGAACCCAATATGATAGAGAGATATCTGGTGGAGGATTTCCTAACAGACCTGAAATCATGAAAACTGATTCTTCTTTAACAGGAAAAAACACCTACACTGATTTTAACATTGGTGCTTATTATGGCATGAATACAGAACCAATAATGTTTGAAATGGGGGTTTCATTATCGCACCTTTTTTATCCTGTATTTGATTTATATAACGATAATGATCATCCGAAATTGAGACATAGGGCAACAGCCTATTCAAATTTGAGATTAAAATTGAATAACAAATGGGGATTGGTTCAAAAAAATGTTTATTGGAGAGAAGGCTTATACTATAGAAGTATATCTGATCACACAACAGATACAACTGAGTGGGATGCTCCTTTTGAATCATTTTGGGCCGGTGTTCAATTCTATAAAATAAATCCAAAATCTAACATTAATCTAAATTTCGGGTTTAACACAAGATCATTCAGAACATTAATGCCTTATTTAAATTTAAATATCGGAAAGTACGTTGACTTAAGATACTCATATGAAATGCCAATTAATTCAAGAAACTTTAAAGCGTACTCTGCAAAAAGAAATGAGATTGGCTTGGTTTTATCTTATGGCAGAAACACAAGTAAAGGGACTAATTTTTATAAGAAATTAAATTTTTGGTAAAGACCCCATTTTTTACAAATCAAGTCATCATTATTGCGTCTCAAAACAACTACAATGAATAAATTTTTATTTGCTTTAATTACCGCTTCTATTTCTCTTTCAGGCTTTAGCCAATCTAAATTGGAAAACCTGGGTTCAAAAGTGAATAGTGTTTATGCTGAAGTTAGACCAACATTATCTGCTGACGGGAAAGTGCTTTATTTTGTTGTGGAAGGGAATCCTCAAAATGGAAAATACAAAGGAGATAAAACTGCTCAAGATGTTTGGTATACAGCATTAGATGCCGCGGGGAATTGGGAACAAGCATTAAAATGCCCGGAGCCTATCAATAATAAAAATAATGACAATGCGATATTCTGGACTTCGGTTGATGGAAATAAAATATTGATTAGAGGGTCTTATGAAAATGGGAAATATTTGGGAAGAG
>CALQJK010000220.1:0-3760 GCA_943330875.1 Chitinophaga pinensis | reverse complement strand
GGCACAACATGAGTTACTATATTTTCATCTAAAATATTGGATCAGTCGTCCGTCCTTATTATCTTTTTGGGGCTTAAGGCGTTTCCAGTAGCAACATCCCGATTAAATAATTTTACTGTTTATATTGGGATTGCCATTTCCACTTTCGCTGTTAACAATAGTAATATCATGTCCGGCGGTTGCCATTCTCAATTTCTCCGTTTCAATAAATGTTTTAATGTAAATATTAAATTCTTGTTTGAGTGTTAAAAAAGTTTCCATGGAAAAGGGCTTTGTAAAATATTCCACGGTAATCGTCAAGTTGGTTTTATTAAAATCAGTAATAAAAACAGTGTAATTATTTACTTCAGGTTCTTTCTTTTCCAGAAAGGATTTAATATTTGTAATAAAATGCTCTATTTGCATTGTGCTATTGGTGTTGTCTAATTCAATTTTAATTTCGGCTCTTCTTGCAGTTCTTAAATTCCAATTGTCAACAACGCCGTCAACCATTTGCTTATTAGGCACAGTAATCAATGTTTGTTCTATCGTTCTTATTCTTGTGCTTCTCAAACCTATGTGTTCAATCGTACCTGCAACAGCATTTACTTTCACCGTATCGCCTGTAAAAAACGGCTTGTCGAAAAAAATGATGAAAGAAGCAATCAGATTTTCTATACTTTCTTTTGCAGCTAGTGCTAGTGCCGCACCTATGATACTTAGGCCTGTTAATATAGCACCAATATTTACATTGAATCCTGCTTTCAAAATCAGCAGTATGCCGATGATGTATACGATTACTTTAAAAAAGTCTCTGAAGAAAACGATAATCTGGTCATCTCTTTTATCGATGGTCAATTTTGCATTTATTTCAAGCACCAGTGCTATAAAATCAATAAAACTCAAAACAACCCAGATGAGAAATATGATAACCGAGCAAATAGCAATTTTATGAATAATAGCGTCGAAAGTAAAATTGTAAATGGAAAATCGCCAAGCAGACGGGAACACAAGATTATCTAAAACCAATACCGCAATTAATACGGCTAAAAACCATCCAAGGGGTTTGATAATTAGTCCTGTGAATTTATTTTTCTCTACGGATTTCCATTTGTGTTGAATGGGAATATACAGCAGCGAAGCGATAGAGCGGGAAAGCCATCTTCTGCAAATGGAAACAATAGCAATCGTTCCAAAAACCCACAGCAAACTTCTGATGCTGTTATCTAAAATAGATTCGTCCAAAAAATTCATAATGTTGCATTAAATAGGTGCATTAATTAATCTGGTAAATATAAACGCCATCTTTTTTCAACACATACAATTTCTTGTTGACTGCTTTAATACAGGAATATTTATTTATCAAGTCAGGCATTTTATATTCTTGTAGATTAAGCGAATTTAATTCATAAGAAAAAAGAGATTGCTCAACAAAGCCATAAATATAATTTCGTTCAATAGAAGGATTTTTCCAATGTAAAAATGGAAGTTTATTTTTCATAGAGCCATAATAATCAAAAATGAAAAAACCTTTATTTTCATCATAAAGGTAAAGCTGGTTGTTATGTTCCAGAATGGCAGATGGCGAAGGGAATTCATCTGTAATCATTCTTAAATCAGCACTTTCGCTTATTGTTTTTCCATTGTCATCAATCTTTTTTAGTTGATAATTGCGCTCGTCAAAAATCCAGATATTATTATCATAAGATGTCGCAACTGCATTAACATTGAAAATATTCTTGCTTCTCAAGTTGATGCTGTTTCTAAAAGTGAGCAACTGATCAAGGGTAACAATGGTATTGTATTTTTTAAAATAGAGTAATAGTTTAAAAGGGTTGCTTACATCAATATAAGATAGTGCACCAAATTTCTTTACATCGTTATACACTGCGATGGAATCTCCATTTGCTGCAATCTTTTTCAGCTGGTTATTTGATGTGATGACGTAGAGGTTGTTGAAAAGATCTACATTTAAGTAGGTGAAATCTCCTGGTATGAATTTTATTAAATTAAATGTTGTAGTATCTTTTTTTTCTTCCTTAACAATAAGCTCTGGTTGAGTAGCAGCTTTTGTAAAACTGCAAATGCAACACAGAATGGTATAGAAGAATATTTTTTTCACTTATTGTTTATTGTGATATTTTAATTCGAGTGTATCTCCATTAAATACAGCATAACTGTCATAGCTAATCCAGTCTCCAAGATTTATATAGGTACTTTTTTCATTCAATTTAATATCAAGTGGTAAATGTCGATGTCCAAAAATAAAAAAATCGTACGTTGAATGTTGAAGAATTTCTTTGCAATAAGCTACCAGCCATTCTTTCTCTTCGCCAACAAAAACCTCATTATTTTTTCCGGTTTGAGCCCTGCTTTTTCTGCTAAAATAATTTGCGATACCGATGCCAATCGATGGAGGTAAGATGCCAAATAGCGTTTGAGCAATTTTATTCCTGAATAACTTTTTTATCATTTTATAGCCATGGTCGCCGGGCCCAAGGCCATCACCATGTCCGATTAAAAATCTCTTTTGATTAAATGTAAATGGAGTAGGTTCGTTATAAACGGGGATGTTTAATTCTTTTTGAAAATAATCTTTCATCCACATATCATGATTGCCCACAAAAAAATGAATCGGAATGCCACTGTCTGTAATTTCAGCGAGTTTCCCTAAAATCCTTACATATCCCTTTGGCACTACAGTTTTGTACTCAAACCAAAAATCAAATAAATCACCGAGGATAAAGATTTGTTCTGCATCTTTTTTTATTTCATCAAGAAAGGCAATTATTTTTTTTTCGCGCAAAAGGCTGGCAGTTGCATTCGGCGCTCCGAGGTGGAAGTCTGATAAAAAGTATATTTTTTTAGCGGTATTCATTTTAAAAAAGATGCTTCTCGTTACAAAATTCTTGTCAATTAAATCAACCATCAACTAAAAAACAAAACACTTCTTTAGGACCATGTACTCCTGTAACAAGCGTTTTCTCAATGTCGGCTGTTCTGCTTGGCCCACTGGCAAATGTAATTAGTGACGGGAAATTATGTTGGTATTTCTGTTTTAAAAAGGTCAGCGAATCTTTCAAATCATAAACCAGTTGACTGGTTGAGGCAATGCAGATATGAATAGGTGCATATACACTAGTGGTTCTGCCACTTTCCTGAGCCGTGCTCATTACAATCGTACCTGTTCTTGCCACAAGATATTCGCATCCTGTTATAGATACGTCGCAAGTGGGCAAGTCCATATAAAGTTGGGTATTTATTCCTTGCAAAAGCGAGATAAACTTTTTTTCCTTGCAATAAATATTTTTCCAGGATTTCAAGTGAATCAATTCTGCAAGTTGTTTAGCGAGATCTGTTTCATCATGACAGAAAGAAAAATGTCCTTGCAATTTACAGAAGGTTTCAGCAAAGAGAATCGCATCATCTTCTTTATGGTTTTTAAAAATAGCACCAGATCCTTCACTCTGAGAAAAAGGCAAAGGCACTGGATTACTCAGTGCCTGCCTAATTTTTCTTAAAATAGTTTCTTTTGCAAGACTAGTTGCCATTGAATTATTTTTTAACCAACTTCTTCATTATTTGTTGCCGAATCTGTTGGAATCTCTTGTGACAGGATTGCTGTTTCATCCGAGATGACAGCATCCACAACATCCACAACATCAAGAATTTTCTTTTCTTCAAATGGACGTTTTCCAATTAATGCTTCTACATCACTTTTGAATAAAACTTCTTTTACCAATAGTTCTTTAGCCAACTTTTCAACGTCTTCTCTCTTTTC
>CALQJK010000219.1:0-3766 GCA_943330875.1 Chitinophaga pinensis | reverse complement strand
TGATTTTACCAAGATCTAAAGTTTCAGATTTGAATTTGGCAACATCTTCAGCAGTTTTTTTCGGAGCTTCAGCAGTTTTTTCCTGAGCAAAAATTCCAGTTGTTAAAGCTAGAGCTGTAATTGATAAGAATAGTTTTTTCATTTTTTTATTTTTTTTAGTTTAAGTGTATAATTGTTTGTTTAATCTTTTAATTCATTGGTTCCGGAATTAGCAGGAGCACTTGCTGCAGGAGTCTTCCATACTTCTCCTTTTATGGTTATTGCTTTACTTAAATCTTCACCATAGGTAATGGTAATGCTTTTTGTAAAAACACCCTCAGCTGCGGCGTTATATCCAACTGTTATCGTACTTGTTTGTCCAGGTAAGATTTCTTTATCTCTTTCCCATTCCGGAGTAGTACAGCCACAGCTTGCCTGAACATTGATTAATTTAAAATTTGTGCTGCCAGCATTTTGAACTTCAAAATTGTGATGTACAGGTTTGCCTTGTGGAATTCTGCCAAAATTAAACATTTCTTCTTTCAATGTCAATACTGGAACTGCATTATTTTTTGCAATGGTATCAATTTTTGAAACAGCAGCACTTTGCTTTTGGGCGAAAGACGATGCAATCAAGAGAAAAGTAAATGCTATCGAAATTATTTTTTTCATATAAAGTCCTTCCATAAATCGGACGTAAATATACAAAATCCTTTTTTAAACATGTATTTTAGCTGCTTGTTTGCAGATTTTTAACAATCAGCAAGTAAAATCATATTTTTGAGCAATATTTTTTTTATGGATACAATGACAAATGATATTGATGAGCAGGAAAAACTCAGTTTTGATAATTTTAGGCAAGCTGTTTTATTAGATTATCAAACTTGTTGTGAAAGCAGGGAGACGAGTCTTTTAGGCCGCAAAGAAGTACTCACAGGCAAGGCAAAATTTGGAATTTTTGGTGATGGCAAAGAAGTTGCTCAGGTTGCTATGTCTAAATTTTTTAAGCCCGGTGATTTCAGAGCAGGCTATTACAGAGATCAAACCTTTATGTTTTCAAGTGGCTTGTCGACTATTGAACAATTTTTTTCTCAATTATATGCCGATTCTGATGTGAAGAATGATCCATTTAGTGCTGGTAGGCAAATGAATGCTCATTTCGCATCAAAATTCGTAGATGAAAATGGCAAATGGCTTGACCTTGCAAATTTAAAAAATGTTTCAAGCGATATCTCCCCAACAGCAGGTCAAATGGTGCGAGCGCTGGGATTGGCTTCAGCCTCGAAGATGTTTAGAAATATTGAACAATTACATCACTTTACGGAGTTAAGCAATAAGGGTAATGAAATTTGTTTTTGTACTATCGGTGATGCTTCCACGAGCGAAGGCCATTTTTGGGAGACGATGAATGCCGCGGGCGTGCTTCAGGTTCCTCTGGCAGTATTTGTTTGGGATGATGGATATGGGATTTCAGTGCCTAAAAAATACCAGACTACAAAAGGGTCTATTTCAGAAGCTTTAAGCGGTATGCAAAAAAACGAGGAGTCCAATGGTATAGATATTTACAAATTAAAAGGATGGGATTATGCAGGGATGTGCGAAGTGCTTGAACATGCTATTCAAAAAATAAGAGACACCCATACGCCAGCACTTTTTCATGTAGAAGAACTTACACAGCCTCAGGGACATTCTACTTCAGGTAGCCATGAACGTTATAAAGGAGAAGACAGACTAAATTGGGAAAAGGAGTGGGATTGCCTTAAGCAAATGCGCGAGTGGGTTTTAAAAAATGGATTGGCGGAAGAAGGGGAGTTGAATAAAATAGAAGAAAGTGCAATAGACTTTGTAAAAGAAAGCAAACAAACAGCATGGAATAAATACCACCAGCCATTAAAGCGCTTGGTAGCAGAAACGGCTCAGTTTTTAAATGAAGTGAAAAATAGCCATAGCAGTATTTCAGTGATTGTTGATGAATTGCTGTTGATTCGTGAACCTATGCTAAGAGACGTGATGAAGGCATTGGCTACAATTATTGATTTGCTAGAAAAAACTACAGATTCAAATGCAGCAATAATCAAAAATTATTATCTAAAACTTAAGCAAGATGGGGAATTGAAATATGATTCCTTTCTTTATAATGAAGGTCCAAAGTCAGCACTTAAAGTCGTTCCAATACCTGCTTATTACGAAAATGAGCAACCCATTTTAAATGGGTATGAAGTATTGAATAATTATTTCGATCAATTATTTGAGGCTAATCCCAGCGTTGTAGCATTTGGGGAAGACCTGGGTCATATCGGTGATGTTAATCAAGGGTTTAGCGGGCTTCAGGAAAAGTACGGCAGTCAGCGTATATTCGATACCGGTATTCGAGAGCTGACTATTATGGGACAAGGAATTGGCATGGCATTAAGGGGATTGAGGCCTATTGCAGAAATACAATATCTTGATTATTTACTTTATGGTTTGCAACCTTTAAGTGATGATGTAGCGACTACACATTTCAGAACATTTGGTCAGCAAAGTTGCCCGCTCATTGTAAGAACGCGTGGTCACAGACTTGAAGGCATATGGCATAGTGGATCTCCGATGGGTGTTATTATAAATGCATTAAGAGGAATGTATGTTTGCGTTCCAAGAAATATGACCCAGGCAGTTGGGATGTATAATACTTTGCTTCAAAGTAATGATCCTGGATTGGTAATTGAGTGTTTGAATGGGTATCGTCTCAAAGAAAAATTACCTTCTAATTTATTAGCATATACAGTAGCGTTAGGTGTACCCGAAATCGTTCAGGAAGGAGAGGATATTACTATTGTCAGCTATGGTTCTACACTTCGTATTGTTCAGGAAGCGGCAGAAAAACTAGCATTCACAGGAATATCCTGTGAAGTAGTAGATGTGCAAACCTTACTTCCTTTTGATATCAACCATCTTATCTCAACATCATTAAGTAAAACCAATCGTATCTTATTTGTTGATGAAGATGTGCCTGGAGGCGGTGCCGCATACATGTATAACAAAGTAATGGAAGAGCAAAATGGGTATCGATTGCTTGATGTAGCTCCAAGAACGTTACATGCAAAAGCCCATCGACCAAGTTATGGCAGTGATGGAGATTATTTCTCCAAACCAAACACCGAAGATGTGATTAGAGTAGTGAAAGAAATGATGGCAGAATAATAGACAACCTTACTTTAAATTGTGATATACTTTTTGTACATCTTCATCCTGTTCTAATTTGTCTACGAGTTTTAAAACATCCTGAGCGGCTTCTTCGCTTAAATCTACTGTGTTCGTTGGGATGCGTGTAAGCTCTGCCGTTATGGCTTCTATGCCTCTTTCTTCAAGAGCTTTATTCATGTTGCCGAATTCATTGAAGGCAGTACGAATGATAATATTCCCTTCGCTGTCTTCTCCGATTTCTTCCAGCCCAAAATCAATTAATTCCAGTTCAAGATCCTCTATAACTAATCCATTATTCTTTACTTTAAATTCGCCCATTCTGGTAAAACCAAAAGCTACACTTCCACTTGTTCCTAAAGTGCCGCCACTTTTTGTAAAGTGCATACGTACGTTGGCTACAGTTCTTGTTGAGTTATCTGTTGCAGTTTCTACAAGCAATGCAACACCATGCGGGGCATATCCTTCATAAACAATTTCTTCATAATTGGTGGTGTCTTTGCCCATCGCTCTTTTTATAGCAGCTTCCACTCTGTCTTTTGGCATATTACATGCCTTTGCATTCAGGTAACACCTTCTCAACGCAGGATTATTGTCGGGCTCT
>CALQJK010000218.1:0-3768 GCA_943330875.1 Chitinophaga pinensis | reverse complement strand
TTAATTAAAAATATTAATAGTGTGGGATTAATGATTGCCGTTGAATTTGATAGTTTTGAAACAAATAAAAAAGTAATAGACCTGCTGATTGAAAAAGGCGTTTTCACAGATTGGTTCTTATTTGCACCTCATGCATTGAGAATTGCTCCGCCATTAAATATCAGCGATGGTGAAATTGAAGCATCTTGCAAAATTATATTGCAAGTTTTAGATGGGGTTAGTTGATTTGGTGATTTATAAAACCTTAGCGTTAAACTTTGTGCCTTTGCGTCTTTGTGGCAAAATATAGTTTGATTAGTTGAAAGGTTGATCGGTTCATTGTTCTCTGCGAAACTCATTTTCTCTTGTTCTTTGTGTTTTTATTTTAACCGCTGAGAAAGAAGGCCGCTGAGGAACGCTTTGTATTTCATTTGGAAATTTGCTATAGGAGTTTTGAATGATCTCAACATTTAACCTTAAAAATCCAACCCCAAAGAAATATATTGTACCGGTCTTCCTTTAAAGAAAACCTCCATTGGCCAGCTGATATCGTATTTCACAAAATAGCCAAACAAAGAACTCCTTGCACCAAATCCATATCCTCCAAGAAATGGGCCTAGGCCTTTAGGAATAGTGCTTTCTCCAATCACATTATTATTTACAGGGCGCTTCATGTTTTTATAACTTCCATTCCAAGCGGTACCCATGTCTACAAATTGAGTGATTTGAAAATCATTTAAAAAGGCGTTGCTTACGGTTCTGTTGAAAAAAGTAGAGATAACAGGCAATCTGAATTCACTGTTAATTACAAATGCATTATTTCCGTTAGCTGCATTTTGAATATAGCCCCTAAGGTTAACCGCTAGTCCTTGAAATGCATAATTGCCATCAGCTGCCGGTGTGTTTGATGAATTAAAATAGCGTTCTCTTGTACTGCCTGGAACTTGATTATTGCCCAGCATGAGCCAGCCGTCTACACCTCCCAGATAGTAAATGAATTTTTGATTGCCCCAGCTAAAATCTCCTGCAGCACGACCAGCCCAAATGAAATTCTTATAAATAGGGTAGTAATATCTCGCATCAAATCCGAAATTAAAAGTGGTGGGTCCAAGTCCTGTTTTTAAATTGCTAACCTGTCGATTCCAATCGATGTATGCTTTGTATCGTAAGCCATTCCAGGTATTGGTGGCTTTATTTAAGCAATTATCATGAACATATTCAAGATGCGTTACAGAATATAGTGTTTTATCATCTTCAGCTAAAGCGCTGAATTGATCTACTGATGCAACTGATAATTTATCAGACCTGATGCCAGTTGTTAATCTGATACTTTTTACTACATCAAAAGGGTAAGAAATATTTGCCTGATAAATATTGGTAAATAATTTTGCAGGGTAAGGACCAGGACCGTATGGATTTCCGTTTTGATCAATCAATTCTGCGCTGGTTCCTAATGCATTGCGATAATAAGTAAAACCCCAGTCCAGTCTTCTTTTATAGTTTTGATAACTAACCAGCCACTCATTGTCTTTTAAATTTGTCCCTATTTTAAATCCACCTGTAATTCTTTTGTCTTCCATTAAATCTGATGTGCCTAAAGTAATCAATCCATTTAATGGCGTATTACTGCTTAGCATAATTGGCCCGTAACCTCCACCGTAAGGTTGATATTTATTAAATAAAACAGTGCTGTTAAAAGCTGCAGATCCAAAATCACCTGAGAATTTGAGTGGTTTGTATTTGTATAATTTCGCGCGGTAAAGCACATTGTCTGTTGTGTTTACAGGAGTGCTTTTTACCGTATTTCCAACAGCAGTAGAATCTTTTTTATCGGCACCAAACTCAGATTGAAATAATTCTTCTTTATTGGCAGGAATTGTATTATTTGTTGCAGGTGTTACCGTTGTAAGTTTGCTTTCCCTTCTTAACTTTTTGCCAAACTCAGTTGGTTGCGCAGTGATGTTTCTTTTGTTCAGCGTAATTTCATCCACCTTTAATTTGTATAAATTCTTTTGATTACCATCACGTGTTACTTCACTCAGCATTCTTTCGTCTCCTGCAGATCTTGTTTCGGCAAGATTAGTTTGATAATTGGTTAATGGAAAGCTATAGGAAGAATCTGCGGACATTGTAACGATTGCAACCGAATCAACTTGATCTTTCTTTTGTGCACGAAGCGTACTGTCGATTTCTTTTTGAGACGGGTTTCTCAAAATGTCTTCACCAACTAACACTAACGTATCAACGCCCAATTTCTTTGTAGTAAAAAAACCTGCATAACGATTTGCAATGCCATTTTCATCACTTACAAAGGTAAAATGGTTGACATTATATTGAGCTGGATATCTTGCATTGCCATATTTCAAATCGGTAAGTTGCGTAATTTGATTCAGTTCTGGCTTGTCACCAAAGTTGGTAATCATAAAGATATTGAAGCGCTTGTCAGACGGCAAAACGGTATCTGATGTATTTGCTGATGCAGATGGTCTGTTACTTGCAAAAAGAATTCCAGTTTTATTTGGAAAGGTTACAAAGGATGCATCCAAATTATCATAAACGTCATTGGTAATTTGCTTTGTTTTTTCTTTTTCAAGATCGAGGGTATAAATATCTGTATGTCCATTTTTTACAGCTGAAACTAATAAAGTGCGGCTATCCAGCATGTACTTCACATCTTGTATCTGGTCAAATTTATCTGTAAGGTCAATTTGATATTGTTTGAAATCTTTAATCACATCGTAAACGAATAATTTCAATCTCCCATCTTCTGCATAAACTACGGAAATCCTCGTTCCTTTTGGATCCCAGGCCATCATGGGGTAATTGGGATTCATTTGATTTTCAAAAGTTCTTACACCGTATTTTATTAAAGTTTTATTTTCATAATCATCATTGAGGATTACTCGTACAATTCCTTTTTTAAATTGAGTGACTACATAAGAATTGTTTTTCTTGTTAGGATTAACATTAAACCTGTAATAATTTAATCTTGGACTGATATCAAATCCATCAATGAAATTTCCCTTCGGGTAGGCCTTCCTGCGAGTAATATCCTGGGAATATTTATCATCCTGGTATTCCATGAATTCAGCCGTGAGGGCTTTGAATTTTTTATTGGTAATTTGTAAACTTGCCTTGTTCAAATTTTTATAAGTCCTGGCCAGGTATAGGAAATAAGTCACATTTTCCTTCTTGTATTTTTCTTCAATAAAATACCAAAAAGCATGGCCGGTTAACAAAGGCTTTTCAAAACTTAGTTTAGAAAATTTCGAATAGTTACCGCTAAGGATTTCGCTTTTTAATTCATCATCCAAATTGGTATTCCAATGTTCTCCAAGATATGCAGTGTAACCATCGGTGAGCCATTTAGGTAAGTCAAGTAATGCTTGATTACTGGCTACTTCGCCAATGTCATCGCCAAACAACACATTTTTTGTAATAACATCTGCAATCCCTTCACGTACCTGGTTTTTCAAATGCTCATGATTGCCATCAAAATAAACCAGCATTTTATTGTTGACCAATTTTGTATTGCCATCTGCATTTAAAAAATCAGATTGAAGTCCAATATTTGTTTGTTGATAATCTGTGTAATTATTGTATAAAATAATATTTGCTCTGCGTTGAAGACTATATTCCGCTTCGGCTTCAATCCCTGGCAATTCTTTTTCTGCCAGTTGAAGGGCATATTTTGCTAATTCCTGTCCATTTGCATAAAAGTAAACATTGAAGTTTTCAGTTTGATAATATTGCCATTTCAGTTTTTTAAACTGGACCCTGTTTTTACCA
>CALQJK010000217.1:0-3775 GCA_943330875.1 Chitinophaga pinensis | reverse complement strand
GAAATCACCGGCTATGTGAAGCTCCAATGTAAAGGAGGGCAAGCCAACCCAGCGCCACCAATTGGTCCCGCGCTTGGTTCAAAGGGTATTAACATCATGGAGTTCTGTAAGCAGTTTAATGCAAGAACACAAGATAAACCCGGAAAAGTGTTACCTGTATTGATTACAGTGTATGCTGACAAATCATTCGATTTTATTATCAAAACTCCTCCTGCAGCAGTTCAGTTAATGGATGCCGCAAAAATCACCAGCGGAAGTAAAGAATCTAACCGTGTTAAGGTTGGAAAAGTTACTTGGGCACAAGTTGAGGAAATTGCTAAAGACAAAATGCCTGACTTAAATGCTTTTACGCTGAATAGCGCAATGAGCATGGTAGCAGGGACTGCTCGTAGCATGGGTTTAACTGTAGAAGGTAACGCTCCTTGGGATAATAATTAATCGTCAATCTGTCCTCTCAAATAGGGCAATAAATTTTTTTAACAATGATTACTAAAAAAAGAAAAATAGCAAATGCTAAGGTTGACGCCAACAAAGCTTATACGCTTAAGGACGCTTCATCTCTAGTAAAACAAATCAATACCACAAAATTTGATAGCTCTGTTGATTTACATGTCCGTTTGGGTGTAGATCCTAAAAAAGCAGATCAAGCTATACGTGGTACAGTTTCATTACCTCATGGTACTGGAAAAACAAAAAAAGTATTGGTATTATGTACTCCTGATAAAGAAGCTGAAGCAACTGCTGCCGGAGCTGATTTTGTAGGACTAGATGAATTTATCACTAAAATTGAAGGCGGTTGGACTGATATCGATGTTATTGTAGCTACTCCTTCAGTAATGCCAAAAATTGGTAAACTAGGTAAAGTATTAGGACCACGTAACTTGATGCCGAATCCAAAAACTGGAACGGTTACCAATGATGTCGCTGGTGCTGTTAATGATCTTAAAGGTGGTAAAATCGCTTTTAAAGTTGATAAGGTTGGAATTATTCATGCGTCAATTGGCAGGGTGAGTTTTTCACCTGAAAAAATCGCTGAGAATTCTCAAGAATTTATCAACGCTATTATTAAGTTAAAACCCGCAACTTCTAAAGGAACATACTTAAGAGGAATCAGCATGGCAAGCTCAATGAGCCCTGGTATTGCTGTTGATACAAAATCAGTTCAAAACTAAATCTCAATCGCCTTGGGTATATGCCCGGGAAAAAAATATTTGTTATGACAAAGCAAGAGAAAAATGAAGTGATAGAATTGCTGAAAGGCAAGTTCTCTCAATATAATAACTTCTACATTACCGATACTGAAAGTTTAACGGTAGCACAAATTGGCAAACTACGTAATGTTTGTTTCAATAAGCAAGTAGAAATGAAAGTGGCCAAGAACACTTTGATAAAAAAAGCATTAGAAAGCTTAGATGCTGAAAAATATGCAGGCGTTTTTGAATCTTTACACAAAGTGACTGCTTTGATGTTTAGCGAAAATCCAAAAGATCCGGCTGTTATCATAAGTGGATTCCGTAAGGAAAACAATAATGAAAGACCTGTTCTTAAAGCCGCATTCATTAACGGGGATGTATTTGTAGGTGACAATCAATTGAAAGCACTTACTCAAATCAAAACTAAGAATGAGCTTATCGGTGAAATCATTGGTCTATTGCAATCGCCCATTCAACGTGTATTGGGTGCATTAGAAAACAAGGATAATCCTAAGAAAGAAGAGGAAATAGCAGTAGTAGAAGCTCCTGTAGCAGTAGTAGAAGCTCCAGTAGCAGAAGTTGCAGCAGTAGTAGAAGCTCCAGCAGCAGAAGCCACACCAGAAGCACCAGCAGCTGAAGAGGCAACTCCAGAAGCTCCAGCAGAAGCGTAATAATTTAAAAAAATACCTGGCCGGATGGGTAACAAAAGGCAATAAACAATTTTTATAATCTCCGCCGGAGTCTAAAACAATGAAGGCGGTAAAAATTCAAACAAAATGGCAGACGTAAAAGCATTAGCAGAAAGCCTGGTTGGCTTAACAGTAAAAGAAGTTCAGGAATTAGCTGAATTCTTAAAATCAGAATATGGTATTGAACCAGCTGCAGCTGCAGTTATAATGAGCTCAGGCGATGGCGGAGCAGCAGTAGTAGAAGAAAAAACTTCTTTCAATGTAATATTGAAAAGCGGTGGTCCAAACAAATTAGCTGTAGTTAAAATCGTAAAAGACTTAACAGGATTAGGATTGAAAGAAGCTAAAGATTTAGTTGATGGCGCTCCAAAACCAGTTAAAGAAGGTGTTGATAAAGCTACAGCTGAAGAATTGAAAGCTAAATTAACTGAAGCAGGTGCTGACGTTGAAATCGCTTAATTTAAAAATGTAATTTTATGAGGAAGCCTGGAAGAAATTCCAGGCTTTTTTTATTGAAAATCTTCAATATTTACTTTTTTTCTGGCTTTTTTTTGGGCTTTATCAAAAATCTTACCAAAAATCTAAAATTCTACATGTTTATATGTAAAATCTAAGATAAAATCCCTAACTTCGCCGTCCTTTAATTTGGGAAGGGAATGTTATACCCCGTTTTCAAATTAAAGACCTCACACTAAAAGTCTTAATTTACATATGTCTGCAACTAAAACAAACGCTGCTAAACGCATCAATTTCGGAAAAGTTGAACTTATAGCAGAACAACCAGATTTGCTGGGAATCCAGATTCAATCTTTTAAAGATTTTTTCCAATTAGAAACGACGCCCGACAAAAGAAATGTCGAGGGCTTATTTCGAGTGTTTAAAGAGAATTTTCCAATTACAGATACGAGAAATATTTTCGTATTGGAGTTCTTGGATTACTTCGTAGATCCCCCACGATATACTATTGATGAGTGTATTGAAAGAGGACTTACCTATGCTGTTCCTTTAAAAGCAAAACTTCGATTGAGTTGCAACGATGAGGAGCACGTAGATTTCCAAACTATCGTTCAAGATGTGTTTCTAGGAAATATTCCATACATGACACCTCGTGGTACTTTTGTAATTAACGGTGCAGAGCGTGTTGTTGTAAGTCAGCTACATCGTTCTCCTGGAGTATTCTTCGGGCAATCAGTTCATCCCAACGGAACAAAAATTTATTCTGCCAGAGTAATACCTTTTAAAGGAGCTTGGATGGAGTTTGCAACTGACATTAATAATGTGATGTTTGCTTACATCGATCGTAAGAAGAAATTTCCTGTAACTACTTTGTTGCGTTCTATTGGATTCGAAACGGATAAAGACATTCTTGAATTATTCGGAATGGCTGATGAGGTAAAAGCGGATAAAAAAACTTTAGAAAAACAAATCGGTAAAAAATTAGCAGCTCGTGTATTACGTACATGGGTAGAAGATTTTGTCGATGAAGATACAGGAGAGGTTGTTTCTATAGAAAGAAATGAAATTATTCTTGAAAGAGATACGGTCCTTGATGCAAGTAATATTGCCATGATCATAGAGATGCAGGCAAAGAGTGTGTTTATCCAGAAAGAAGAAGTGAGTGGTGATTATGCAATTATTTACAATACGCTAAACAAGGATACTTCTAACAGTGAGTTAGAAGCGGTTCAACTTATTTATAAGCAATTGCGTGGTGCCGATGCGCCAGATGATGAAACTGCAAGAGGGATTATTGATAAATTATTCTTTAGTGATAAACGTTATGATTTAGGAGAAGTTGGTCGTTATAAAATCAATCGCCGTTTGGGATTGAATTATCCTTTGAATAAAAAAGTATTGACAAAAGAAGATATTATTTCTATTGTTAAATACCTG
>CALQJK010000216.1:0-3779 GCA_943330875.1 Chitinophaga pinensis | reverse complement strand
TCTGTTACGAAATCTGTTTTTCCTTCAGCTAATAAATTTATTCTCTCGCTTCTTGGCTCTTCAAGAACAGCCTCAGGATTTTTTATAAAGCTTGGAAGATTTGTTTCAAATATTACAGGTCTGCTCTCTGATGAACCATGAACCTGCGTTTGTGCTAATGGATAAGTGTTGCCTGTTTTAACAACATCAGCAACCGATGTATAAGAGAATGTGGCACCACTAATTGCTGTTAAAGGATAAGCATTTTTTCCTGCGCCTGTTGCAGACTTTCCAATTCTATCCATCGACATTTTTTCATCAGCACTTCCTCTTCCATATCCCAACGCTACTGCTACTGTCGAATTATTAAGACCTGGTAAAATCAATACTGGAAGTTCAACCGAATTTCCATTCACGGTGATTTTTACTGTTGGTTTTTCTGGTGTTACTTCATAAGCATCAGCTTCGCGCTGGTTGTTCATGATATCGATTCCAATCAAACTCTTTGCCAGCTCCGGACTAACCATTGCATAGTTGTCCCATGTTACTTTTGAAATCGGATCAGGTAATTCTTGTAACCAAGGATTGTTTGCCTGGCTACCATTTCCCATTGATACTTTTTGATATAAAAAAACTTCAATTGCCCCAGTTTTTGCTGCAGCTGCTTTTGAAGCGGCATCTACCAGATTAGCAGCATTAAAAACCAAAGGTGTTTTTGCTACAGCTGTTTCTACAACACCATCTTGTAATGCTTTTTCAAAGTCGGTTCTTGATGACCAAAAGTTTTTAAGATATGATTCGTAATCGCTGAATTTAGTTTGAACAGGAGTAACGCTTAAAGATTTTGCTATGCTGTCTGCTCCGGCAATATTCAATGTTTGAGAACCGGACCACTTTATTAAAGAGGTTTGGAACGCTCTTGTTTTGAATAATGGATTAATAAGCGGTTGCATGAAGCTGTAATGTCCTGTTTTAGGTTCAGCATCTCCCCAGCTTTCCAGCCAATGGTGTGAAGGAATTACATATTTACACTGCTCAGTTGTTTCATCTAGTGTGCTGTTAAAAGAAATGCTAACCGGAGCCTTTGCAATTGCAGCAGCTAGTTTTTTTCCTTCGCCATATGAATAAACGGGGTTGCAATCATAAACCAATAAAGCTCCGATTGTTCCGTTGTTTAACTCACTTACTAATTGTGCCATATCAGTATCTACGCCTTTACGGGTATTGTTTGTTGTAGCCCAATTGACTGTTGTTCCATTAGCACCAATCATTTCGTTGATCGCATTTACAACAACCTGAATATTAACATCATTACTACCACAAACTACTAATGATTCGCCTTTTGATGCCATTAATTGTGCTGCTGCTTTATCAATTCCTTCTTTTAATTGAGCATCTGTAATTCTTGGAGCTGAAACAGCACCGCCTAATTTTGCGAGCAATGCCAAAGCGATTGCACCTGTTTCCGAAGGCTTGTGTGTATAACGATCATCTGCGTTACTACCTGTTAAGCTTAACATGCTTTCAAAATGAAAGTGGCGGCTTAATGTTGGTTTTTCACCTGTTATTTTTCTATTAGCAGCATATTGTTTGCTGAATTCAACAGGACTTAACCAAGTGCCTAAGAAATCTGCGCCTAAACTCACAATTGTTTTTGCGCTATCAAATTGATAAGAAGGGATTGCTTTTTTACCATAACAAGCCTCGTTTGCCAATAACATGCCACTATAACTTATAGTATCATATTGTACATGGCGACTTCCTGGATATTTAGCTATAAAATCATTGATAATTTGAAGGGTGGAAGGAGAGTGGATCGTAGAAGTTAATAACACCACTGATTTTCCTGCGATTCCTGACATAGCATTAGCAATCATGCTGTCAAAAGCATCAAATGTGCTCACCTCCTTGAAGTCAACACCATCTTTTTGTAAAGGATGACGAAGTCTTGTGGTATCATACAAATCAAGGACCGAAGCTTGTGTTTGAGCACTTGTTCCTCCTTTGGTTATTGATGAAAGTTCGTTTCCTTCAATTTTAATTGGTCTGCCATCTCTTTGTTTTACCACAACGCTTATTGCATCGCCGCCATTAACATAAGTAGACGCATAATAATTAGCTACGCCAGGAATGACATTGTCTGGTCTTTGAAGATAGGGAATAGCTCTTCTTACTGGCATTTCGCAGCTTGCAGCAATTGCAGCCGCTGCAGTACTAAATCCAAGATATTTAAGAAAATCTCTGCGGGGAGTTTTACCATCTAAAAGTCCTTCTTTTGAAAGCTCTTCAATGGGAAGTAAATCTTCATTGAACTCATCCTCACCGGATTGCTTAAAAGCGTCAGTTTGATTAAGTTCTCCAAAACTCTGCCAATACTTATTATTACTCATAGTTTAATAATTCTATAATTCTGTAATATACGCTATAACCTTGCTGGCTCTTTTACAAGCAGCATAACATTATTTATTAATAGTGACACTTTTGACACTCTGTTCCACCAATATTTTCAACAGTTACGCTGTCCATTTTATGGTTTTTGATATCATTATGAAACTTCTCGTAAATACTGTAAAATTTATTTCCTTCGCCTGTTTTTTTATCGTAAAAATTAACCTTGCTTTCGCGATGGCAATTCACACACCAACCCATGCTTAGTTCTGCAAACTGGTATACTTCAGGCATTTCCTGGATATTGCCATGACAGGTTTGACATTGTTGTTGCCCTACTTTTATGTGTTGACTATGATTGAAATAAACATGATCCGGAAGATTATGAATTTTTACCCAAGAGATTGGTCTTGCGCCATCAGGAGTACCATCATTATTATTATCTGGATTGTATTCTTTTTTATCAGCATTCCATCCTGCATAAGAATATAGCTTTTGAATTTCTTCGGTGCCATTTACAGCGCTTCCGTCTTCTCTTACAATTGGATCTCCTTTGTATTCCTTAATGGCTTTATGGCAATTCATACAAACATTCACTGAAGGAATTCCTGCATGTTTGCTATCCTGGGCACTTCCATGGCAATACAAACAACTAATTTGATTTGTTCCGGCGTGTACCTTATGTGAATAATAAATGGGTTGAACAGGCTGATAGTTTTTCATACGGCCCAATCCAATAGCAGCACTGATTACATAATAACCGCCCACTGCAAATAATACCAAGATTCCAGCCATTAAATACGCTTTATTGCGATAAAATGGAACAGGTTCTCCACGATGAATCCCCACTTTGTCATCAGATAATTTGCGAAGATTACTATTAACCTGTAATAAGATAAAAGCAACAAGAGCTAATACCAAGGTTAATATTCCAAAAATCATTGAATTATCAGTTTCACCTCCTTCGCCGCCAGTTGTAGCCGTTTGAGCTGCTGCAGGTGGAGTATAATCATCTACGTATTTTAAAATAGCGTCTACTTCGTCTTTTTTAAGACTGCTAAAAGAAGTCATTACAGTTGGCTTCCATTTTTCAAACAGTGCTTTTGCATATGCATCAGACGCAATCATCTGTGCAGGATTGGCTACCCATTTGTATATCCAGTCTGGACTAGGTATTCTTTTACTCCAACCTTTTAAAGCTGGGCCCGTGTAATCCGCATCTGGCTTATGACAGTTGGCGCAATTCGCCTTAAACAGCGCTTCGCCGTCAGCAGCAAAAACATTATTATTTGGGGCAAAAGATAATACGAGAAGTAGTGTAAATAAGACTTTGTTAAAAGTTGTGCGATAGCAAATCATACATTATCGGGTCTAATGTGGAAAAATTCCTTTTTTCGGAAGCAAAAGTAAGG
>CALQJK010000215.1:0-3806 GCA_943330875.1 Chitinophaga pinensis | reverse complement strand
GCCTTGTATTGATGATTCTATCTGGTCAAGACTTGCCCTGTTTTCTATAAAACCAAGCGCATTGTTTACCAATTCATTAATTTCTTCGGAAGACAATGATTTGTCACTAGCGAAAATCAACGCTTCAATATGAGGTATTATTTGAGAAATTTCCATTTTAGTTGATTAGTTGTTCGATTAGTTGATTAGTTGGTATAGTCCAAGAACATTACATCCACCAATCAAATTACCCTTGTAAAGCCGCAGCGCCACTAACAATTTCCGTCAGTTCAGTTGTAATAGCAGCTTGACGCGCACGGTTGTAGCTTATTTTCAATGACTTCAATAATTCGTTTGCGTTATCACTGGCTTTATCCATGGCTGTCATTCTCGCACCATGCTCACTAGCATTAGCATCCAAAACTGCCTTGTATAATTGTGTATTCAAAATTTTAGGCATCAATTCTTCAATCAAAACCTGTTGATTGGGTTCAAAGATGAAGTCAGACTTTTTCTTATTCTCTGATGCAGCTAACTTTTGAACAGGTAAAAAAGGTTCAGCAATATAAGCTTGAGAACCGGCGTTTTTGAATTCACTGTAAATTACTTCAACTGCATCGAATTCTTTATTGGCAAAGGCATCCATAGCATATTTAGCAGCAGCCTGAACTCTTTCGAATCTCAAATCAGCAAAAATATCCCAATAAGTATTTACCACTTTGAAGCCGTTTTTGGTAAAATACTCATATCCTTTTTTGCCAATAGGTAAAATCTGAACGTTCCCTTTACTATCTTGATGCTCATATTTATCCTGTATTAGCTGCTTAGCCAATTTAATCAGATTGCTGTTGTATCCTCCACAAAGACCTCTGTCACTGGTAACCACTATAATCAATGCTTTTTCGATTGGTCTTTCCGCAGCCAAGTCCATAGACACATCGCCATCACTACTGCTCACGATATTGCTGAGCATTTCTTGCAGTTTTTTCGCGTAAGGTCGCATTTGGGTAACGGCATCCTGTGCACGACGCAGTTTCGCAGCACTTACCATTTTCATGGCTTTAGTAATTTGCTGGGTACTTTGTACACTTTTTATTCGGTTTCTTACTTCTTTTAATGCACCACTCATAAGAGATTCAATTATTTGTAAATTGGCCTATAATAAATTGACCATAATCTTATTTTTAAGCTGCAAATGTAGGGTAAATGCCCTATAATGCAAGTGTGTTTTTCGTATTTTATTTGCCTGCTGACTGCAGTATTGCACTCGGATTTTAAGGGGTTGTTTTTTTGTATTTATTAATTATTCAGACATTCTTATGCTAATCCGACTTTTTTTAAGTGCTAATCTCTCAGAAATATGTAAAATCGGGACAAACTTCCTTTACCTTTGCAGCCTGTCAATATGGCGAAAAATGCAATAGTAGCATTGTATTTGACAAGCAGGAATCATTAAATCATTTAATACAGAATATTAAGCGGAAAATATGTTAGGACTTATATCAAAATTATTCGGCGGAAACAAGAGCGAAAAAGACGTAAAAAAAATCATACCTCAGGTAGCAAAAATCAATGAGTTTTTTGCACAAATCCAATCCTTATCTAATGATGATTTGAGGGGGAAAACTACTGAGTTTAAAACTCGTATTCAGGCACATCTGACAGCAGTTGACGCCTTGATCGCTGAAAAGAATTCACTCGCAGAGTCTCTGCCCACAGAAGATATTACTGGGAGAGACCAGGTGTATAATGAAGTTGACGAATTGAAAAAATCCCGTGATCAGCAAATAGAAGAAGTCCTCTTGGAAATATTACCTGAAGCGTTTGCTGTTGTCAAAGAAACTAGCAGACGTTTCAAGGAACATGAAAATATGGAATCTACGGCAACCGATCTCGATAAAGAGTTGGCTGCCAAAAAGAATCACATTATTATACAAGGAGATAAATCTATCTTCCAAAATTCCTGGAACGCAGCGGGTAGTATCGTGAAATGGAATATGGTTCATTATGATGTACAGTTGATTGGAGGTGCGGTTTTACATTCTGGTAAAATTGCTGAGATGGCAACGGGAGAAGGTAAAACCTTGGTGAGTACTTTACCTGCTTATTTGAATGCACTTGCCGGCGAAGGAGTACATATAGTTACGGTAAATGATTATTTGGCTAAAAGAGATAGTGAATGGAATGGTCCCATTTTTGAATGGCTGGGCCTTCGGGTAGATTGTATCGATAAACATGAGCCTAATAGTGACGCGCGTCGTAAAGCCTACAATGCCGATATTACCTATGGCACTAATAACGAATTTGGCTTTGATTATTTGAGAGATAATATGGTGCATCGCCCGGATGAAATGGTACAACGTAAACATCATTTTGCTATGGTGGATGAAGTGGATAGCGTGTTGATTGATGACGCCAGAACGCCATTAATTATAAGTGGACCAATCGGTCACAGAGACAATACGCAACAATTTTTTGAACTTAAACCAAGAATTGAAAAATTAGTTGAGGCTCAAAAAAGGGCCGTGAATCAATTTCTGATTGAAGCAAAAAAGAAAATTGGAGAAGGTAATGATGATCCCAAAGAGGGAGGCCTTGCCTTAATGCGTGCCCACAGAGGTTTGCCAAAGAATAGCGCATTGATAAAGTTTTTGAGCGAACCGGGAATGAGAGTGAAACTCCAAAAAAGTGAAAATTACTATCTCGCCGACCAGCAAAAAGAAATGCCTAAAGTTGATACGGAACTATTTTTCATCATCGATGAGAAAAACAATTCTGTGGAATTGACTGACCTAGGAATAAATCTTATTACAAAAAGTGGAGAAGATGCAGAGTTTTTCGTTTTGCCAGATATTGCCATTAAATTATCCGCGATTGAAAAATCAAATCTTCCTCCCGAAGAAAAAATAAATCAAAAAGAAGCTCTGCTTAATGAATATTCTTTAAAAGCAGAACGTATTCATACCGCACAGCAATTATTGAAAGCTTACACCTTATTTGATAAAGACATCGAATATGTGGTGATGGATGGGGCTGTTAAAATTGTAGATGAACAAACAGGTCGTATCCTTGATGGCAGAAGATATTCAGATGGATTGCACCAATCTCTTGAAGCAAAGGAAAATGTAAAGATCGAAGCATCTACGCAGACATACGCCACCGTTACTTTGCAGAATTATTTCAGAATGTACCACAAGCTTGCGGGTATGACAGGTACTGCTGAAACAGAAGCTGCGGAGCTTTGGAGTATTTATAAATTGGATGTGGTTACTATCCCTACGAATGTTCACGCGATTCGTAAAGATGAACAAGACAAAGTTTTTAAAACAAAACGCGAAAAATATAAAGCTGTTATTGACGAGATCGAAACTTTGCGTACTGCTAACAGGCCCACGCTTGTAGGTACTACTTCTGTTGAAGTCAGTGAATTATTGAGCAGAATGTTGAAGCAAAAAAATATTCCTCATAATGTATTGAATGCAAAGCAACACTCAAAGGAAGCCCAGGTAATTGCAGAAGCTGGTTTCGCAGGCGCCGTAACAATCGCTACCAATATGGCTGGCCGTGGTACTGATATTAAACTTGGCCCAGGTGTTAAAGAAGCTGGCGGCTTGGCTATTTTAGGTACAGAAAGACATGAAAGTCGTCGTGTAGACAGACAGTTGCGTGGACGTGCAGGAAGACAGGGAGATCCAGGTACTTCTAACTTTTTTGTTTCATTGGAAGATGATTTGATGCGTATGTTTGGCAGCGAAAGAATTGCAAGCTTGATGGATAGAATGGGTTACAAAGAAGGCGAGGTTATCCAGCACAGTATGATTACCAAG
>CALQJK010000214.1:0-3807 GCA_943330875.1 Chitinophaga pinensis | reverse complement strand
TTAAACCCACAGTCTTATTCTTTCAGCACTGACAATGGAAAGTTGCTTCTTTTTGTAAATACGGCGAAGGTCTGGAGGTATAATACCAGAGGAGATTATTGGATTTTTGATCTGGCCAAAAATCAACTTCGTCAAATAGGAAAAGGGTTGCCTTCTCAATCATTGATGTTTGCCAAATTTTCCCCAAACAGCAAGCTTGTTGCTTATGTAAGTGAACACAATATTTATGCGGAAGATCTTGAAACCGGCAATATCAAAAAACTAACGGTTGATGGTACACGTAAATTAATTAATGGAACTTTTGATTGGGTTTATGAAGAAGAATTTGGTTGTAGAGATGGATTCAGATGGTCGCCAGACAGCAGACAAATCGCCTATTGGCAAGTAGATGCCACAAAAACAAGAGACTATTATATGTTGAATAGCACAGATTCAGTTTATTCCAAAATTATTCCAGTAGAATATCCTAAAGTTGGTGAGTCTCCTTCATCGGTGAGAATTGGTGTAGTATCTCTGGTAAATTTATTTACAAAGTGGATGAGGATTGAAGGAGATGCACGTCAACATTATTTACCACGAATGGAGTGGAGTAATAATGATGAGTTAATTGTTCAGCAATTGGATAGAAAACAACAAGAAAGCAGGTTGATTTATTGCAATACCTTAGATGCAAATTGTCATACTTTTTGGGCAGAAAATGATCTTGCATGGGTAGATTTAAATGCGGAAGATCCTTCTGGATGGAATTGGATTAACAACAAACAAGATTTTCTTTGGGTGAGTGAAAAAGATGGCTGGCGACATATTTACAAAATCAGCAGAGATGGAAAAACTGTTACCAATCTGACAAAAGGTGATTATGATATTGCTCAAATAAAAGCCATAGATGAAGTCAATAATTATATTTATTTTTCTACTACTTCACCTTCAAGTGCTACCCAGCTCTATTTATCAAGAGTTCATATTAATAACTTAATAAAATCAGCCAAAGAAGAACCAGCTGAATTATTAAGTGCTGCCAACTTGATAGGTACACACCATTATACTATTTCTCCAAATGCAAAAATCGCCCTTCATCAGTTTAGTAATCATAACACACCTGAAGTTTCAGAATGGATGAGCTTTCCTGAAAATCTGCCTCTAAATAAAGACAATACCATTACCAAGACCATCAAGACGGATCCAAGTATCAATGTAGAATACCTAAAAATCCAAACAGTCGATAATATTATTTTAGATGCATGGATACGCAAGCCTAATAATTTTGACCCAACGAAAAAATATCCTTTGGTAGTGTATGTTTATGGAGACCCTGGAGCGACTACGGTTGATGATGTTTATGGGAACCATGATAATTTTTTATTTAATGGAGATATGAGTGAGGAAGGCTACATTCAGTTGGCTCTTGATAATCGCGGAACTCCTTCATTAAGAGGTGCAGCATGGCGAAAATCAATATATAGAAGAGATGGTCAGATCAATATTAGAGATATGGCAATGGGCGTACGAAAGGTATTAGAAGCGTCCTATATAGACAAAGATCGAGTAGCCGTTTGGGGATGGAGTGGCGGAGGTTCATCAACACTTCATTTGTTATTTCAATTTCCTGATTTATTTAAAACAGGAGTTTCTATCGCACCTATTTCAAATCTGTTATACTATGATAATATTTATACAGAAAGATATATGGGATTGCCAGAAGAGAATATGGATGATTTTATAAAAGGCTCTGCATTGAATTTTGCGAAGAATCTGCAGGGAAATTTATTGCTGGTTCATGGAAGCGGAGATGATAATGTGCATTACAGCAATACAGAAGCTTTGGTAAATGAGTTGGTCAAATACAATAAACAATTTCAATTGATGGAATACCCTAATCGAACACACAATATATCAGAAGGTGAGGGTACGTCGAAGCATTTGTCAACGCTTTACTCCAGCTATATCAGAACAAATTGTCCTCCTGGAGCGAGATAATTAACACCTGCCAGGATATACTTTCAATGCAGCTTCCAGGCAATCCATTGCTTGATTAATAGCTTCTGCATTCAATACATAGGCAAGACGAACTTCATTTATACCAAGTCCTTTCGTACTGTAAAATCCTGTTGCTGGAGCAAGCATTATAGTTGCGCCATTGTGAGAAAATGATTCTAATAGCCACTGGCAAAATTTATCACTGTCGTCTATGGGTAAACGTGCCATTGCATAGAATGCTCCCCCCGGATTAGGACAAAAAACACCCGGAATATTATTGAGTCTCTTTACGATAGTATCTCTTCTGAGTTTGTATTCCTTTTTTGTAACATCAAAATAATCATCAGGCAAATCAACTGCAGCTTCTCCTAATACTTGTGCATAGTATGGTGGGCTTAATCTTGCTTGTGCAAATTTCATTGCGGTGTCGAGCACTTGCTTGTTTTTTGTAACAAAAGCTCCAATTCTTCCGCCACAAGCACTGTATCTCTTACTGATGGTATCCATTAAAACAACATGTTGTTCAGCTCCTTTTAGGTGCATGGCGCTGGTATGTTTTCCCTCATAGCAAAACTCTCTATATGCTTCATCTGCAAAAAGAAATAAATTATGTTTGATGACAATCTGCATTAAAGTTTCCATTTCTGTTGCGCTATACAAATAGCCTGTTGGATTATTTGGGTTGCAGACTACAATTGCTTTTGTTTTTGCAGTTATAGCTTTTTCGAAATCCTCTATAGGCGGCAGGGAAAAACCCGTTTCGATTTTACTTCCGATGGGTACTACTTTTACATCTGATTGAATAGCAAACCCATTATAATTGGCATAAAATGGTTCAGGTATAATCACTTCGTCTCCTGCATCCAGACAAGCCATGAAACCGAATAAGATGGCTTCACTGCCTCCGGTAGTTACGATGATTTCATTAGGGGAAACTTGAATATTGTTTTTGGCATAATATTCAGTAAGTTTTTTTCGGTAAGATTCATTTCCTGCGCTGTGGCTGTATTCAAGTACGTTGAAGTGGGCATTTCTAACTGCGTCCAAACAAGCTTTTGGCGTTTCTATATCCGGTTGTCCAATATTTAAATGATAAACATGGATGCCTTTTTTCTTTGCAGCTTCTGCGAAGGGCACCAATTTTCGAATAGGTGAGGCGGGCATGTCCAGCCCTCTTTTGCTTATTGATAACATCACGCAAATATAGCATTATGTATTTACTCAAGAAGACTTACGAGAAGAGAATCTCTGATGCAGTCAAAAAATAAAACCCTGCACAATGGCAGGGTTTTATTAAAGATATGTTTGTACTTATATTATGGTTTTTTTGTTGGAGCGGCTTTCTTAGCAGGAGCAGCTTTTTTTACTGGCGTAGTTGTTGCTTTTTCAGCTACTACTTCTTTTTTAGGTTCAGCGGCAACAACAGCAGGAGCTGTAACTTCAGCAGCAGCAGTTTCTTCTTTCTTTATTACTTCTCCTTTGATAGTAATGCTTTTCATTCCTTCAATGCCAGCAAATTTAACAGTAAGGTGTTTTTCAAACATCCCTACATTTTTAGCGTTGTAAGTAGCTTTGATGGTACCTGATTGACCTGGAGCTATAGGCTCTTTAGTGTAATCACTGATGGTACAACCACATGTTGGGTTAGCTTGTTCAATCAACAAAGGTTCTTTACTAATGTTTGTTACTTCAAAAACCCCAGCAGAAGGGCTGTCTTGCATGATTTTACCAAGATCTAAAGTTTCAGATTTGAATTTGGCAACATCTTCAGCAGTTTTTTTCGGAGCTTCAGCAGTTTTTTCCTGAGCAAAAATTCCAGTTGTTAAAGCT
>CALQJK010000213.1:0-3811 GCA_943330875.1 Chitinophaga pinensis | reverse complement strand
TTGATTGTTTATTAAAAAAGAAGGATTGAAATTAAATACGGTGCTGTTACCATACAAAGAATGTTTGTTAAATCTGCCGCCTAATTCAATTGTCAATCCTGAATTGTTATTTATTAACAATGAGGAGTAAACGCCCATCTGGTGCTGCTTGATACTGTCTCTGCTTAAATCATAATCATAATAATAGGAAATTGGAACTTGATGATAAGCGTAATCACTTTTTGAACTTCTAAAATCAACACCACTGGTAAGAGTCAAATACTTATTAATTGGGTATACTAATGTTCCTTCTGCAAAATGTTCAATACCACTGTAGGTGTCTTTGTAAAATTTATAATAAGGACTATTTTGACTTAATACAGAGTCATCTATATACGAGCGATCATTTCTATTGCAATTGTATAAAAGATTTAAAGATAGCTTGCCCATTTTAATTTCATTCTTAATTCCAAATTGAAGATTACTATTGGTACTTGTTGCATCCAATTCATCCACAAATGCATCGGAATCAAAACTTTGGTCAAACTTTGAAAATCTTACATAAGGTTGTATGCGAATATTTTTATTGGGTTTAAATCCTAATGAAGCAGAAATATTTTGTTGGATATATCCATCATTATCGCTGAGGTGTTTTGTTGTGATGGTGTCTTCAATTTCATTGATTCCTTCTGTTTCAAAATAGGAAGCATTAATTTGGTAATCTATATTTTTATTCGAGCCGCTTAATCCTGCATTAGTATGAATGGTATTATTGCTTGCAGAAAATACCGTACCTGTAATACTCAACTTCTTGTTTGAGGCTTTTTTTGTTATGACATTGATAACACCTGCCAATGCATCAGAGCCATATAAAGTGGATTGACTTCCCTTTAATATTTCAATTCTTTCAATATTGTCTGTTGTCAATAATCTGATGTCAAAATTTCCTCCAATGCCTGTTGGGTCATAAACTGGAACGCCATCAATCATAATTAAGGTGTATTCAGATTTACCACCTCTGATGTAAATGTTTTTTTCTTTTCCTGAATTACTGTTGGCTCCATTAATAAAAATTCCTCCTTGTTCATTTAACAATTGCGATAAATCTTTGCTTCCACTTCTTTCAATTTGTTCTTTTGAAATGATCGTTACCACTTTACCTGTTAGAGATACTTTGTTGGGAAATTTGTTCGCTGTAACAACTACTTCGTCTAAAGCTTTTGAACTGTCTTGTGCCTGTAATGCAAAACTGATTAATGTTGCAGCAGCAATAAAAACTTTCTTTTTCATGTCTTTAAATTTTTTATTGCCTCCGAGAAATAGCCGATGTTGCTGATTAACACAACACCATAAAGAAACATAAAATGTTTGTACACTTTACATCTCAAGCCTTTCAACCCGAAAGCTTATTGATGAATAATTTTGTTCTGGCAGGTCTTCTGACTTACTCTTTGTTCAATGCCTTCCCATACAATGATGACAGTGGCGTGTAGTTTGAACAATTATTAGAGCTTACAGCTACGGGGATAGTGCCGGACTTACACCGGTCTTCCCTATTAATTCCGAACATTCGGAAACCATAACGGAGTCGAAATTAGGGATACGAGTTTTATTTATGGCATTAACTTATGCTGATACTGTGGATAAAATAAAAAAAACCGCTGATGACAGCGGTTTTACAAAAAAATATTTTTTTAAAGTTATTCTGAAATTTTACACTCTTTATCTATTTTGCTATAAAGACGGTAGGTGTAAATAGTCATCTCTCTTACTTTGTCGTCATTACCACCATTAGCAATTTCGGATTGTATCTGGGCGCATTCCATCATTATTTTTTCAAGTAAAACTTTAGTTTCTTGTACTTTGTAATTCTTCGGAACTACAGACTCATTCAAATATTTTGCCGCAGTATATAAATCTGCTGCAGTAGCTCTTATAGATTTGTATTCAAATTTGGTAACATCATCGTAAACCACTTTTGCCAATTTTTGAAAAGTCGCTTTCTGAACCCATGCAGCTTTTTTTGATTGCGCAAAACTTGAACTTACCAGAACGATTAAGGCAAAAAGGAAGGTGTTTATCTTTTTCATTTCTTTATGTTTTATAATTTGAATGACAAACTTATGTTTTTTTTCCTTTTTTTCTTTAAAAAGGAGTAAATATTCTTTAACCTTGATTTTGCAGTTGAAATCTATTACAAGAATAAAATGCTGTAAAGACAAGCGCTTTCTTGTTTTTTTGATCTTATCATAGCTCACTATGTTTTCGAACAAAAAATCCGCTCAAACACTCGTTTTTATTGCCTTTTTTTCCTTTCACCACGATTCCAACTGCAAAATCCGGGTTTAATTGGCTTATCCTGTATGATGAGTGCGTCTTTATATATTTGAAATAAATATAATAAAATATTCAATCGAAATATTGTAGTCAAACAAGCTTTATTTGTTCTGCCTATGATTTTCATTACAAATCAATTGAAATAAAATACTCCTTGTCATTCATTCAACATTAAAATCAATATGGTTTTACAAATGGGAATTAATTATTTTTGCGGCATGCGTTTATTTTTACTGACTTTAATAATATTGTTTGTTGCCTTTAATTTGAAAGCACAGGATAAATGGAATTTAAAAACCTGTGTAGAATATGCCATGGCTCACAACTTATCCATTAGCCAAAGTGAAATACAAGCCAGGATTGCTGCACTAACCTACCAACAAAGCAAACTCTCTATATATCCTAATGCAACCTTCGGAGGAAATAGCGCATTCAATAGCGGAAGCAACCAGGATCCCACTACTTTTAACAGGGTCACGGAAAATTATTTATCGGCCGGATTTCAATTGCAATCCAGTGCAGAAATTTTTAATTTTTTCAGTAAAAGAAATACGGTAACGGCAAATAAATGGGAGTTAATGGCAGCTGTTGCCAACATGAATAAAATCAAGTATGACATCGCACTTTCTGCAGCAAATAATTATTTACAAGTACTACTGGCATTGAAACAGGAAAGTATTGCAGCCGTTCAGATTCAACAAACGCAATCTCAATTGACCAGCACACTTAAAATGGTTGAAGTAGGCACATTACCAGCATTAAACAGTACTCAAGTGGAAGCACAACTCGCCTCTGATAGTGTAAATTATATCACTGCAAAAGGAAATACTTTTCAAGCGATTTTGTCATTAAAGTCATTGATGAATATTGATGCCGCACAACCTTTTGATGTAGAAGCGCCTCCGGTAGAATCTATTCCATTAGAATTGATTGCTGACTTACAGCCGGATTTCGTGTATGACCAGGCTTTGAAAAATCAACCGCAGCAATTAGGTAATGAATACAGATTGAAAGCTGCTAATAAATCTAAACTTGCCGCTAAAGCCTCGATGTATCCAACGGTTTCAGCATTTGGTAATTTGAGTTCGAGTTATCTTTATTTTTCCCCCAAGCCGATTTATAATAAGTTGTTTTCGGGTTATCAATCTACAGGGTTGATTGCTGATGCAGGAAGTGGTGTAGTGTATGATGTACAAAGTCCTGAGTTTACCAATGGAGATATCGCGAGTTATTATAAAGCGAATTCTTTTTCTTCTCAGCTTTCAGATAATTTAAGAAAATCTATAGGCATTAATATTAGCGTGCCTTTGTTTAATGGCAGCAACGCTAAATCGATGTATGAAAAGAGTAAATTAAATATTCGTACAATTGAGTTGCAAAAAGAACAAGACAATCAAAAATTGAAACAGGATATTTATCAGGCATATAACGCTGCAATTATTGCTCTTCAAAAATTTAATGCAAGCAAAAAATCTGTAGAAGCCAATGAGAAAAC
>CALQJK010000212.1:0-3820 GCA_943330875.1 Chitinophaga pinensis | reverse complement strand
TGAGGCCTGATTGTCTGATTCTTGGCATTAATCCATTTGGACTAGAATCGTCATCACAAGAAAGTAGTCTTAAATTGTTACATGTACCAGTGTATAATGCCATCCCTCCATCGGTTATCCCTCCTACTCCTACTTGAGCATCAAAATACAATGCACCTGCTGGTGGAACTACTACACTAAACCAAATATCGCCACCCTGATAATTTGCACAACCAGGAGCAGGAACCCCTTGAGTTGTTGACGAATTTTCATTTGTGTATGTTTGATAGTTGCAAGCAGAACCTGGTGTTAATGAAATAGCATTACAAGGCTCATCGTTTGTTGGTGGAGGCGGTGGAATTGTTATACAAATTCCAAAATCACCAAAAACATTATTCCCATTTTCCCAGAATCTTACCCAAAGAGTATCGCCTGGATTTAAATTAGTTAAAAGAATTTGAGGCATATTGCCTGTTCCAGCATTATCATCACAAGATAATAAGTTAAGGTTGCTACAAGTGCCAGAATAAACAGCCATTCCGCCATCTGTAACTACATCCGCTTGTGTATCAAATTTCAATATCCCATCTGAAGGCACAACAACGTTAAACCATACATCTCCTCCTAAATAGTTAGCACATCCTGGAATTGGAGCTGTTGTAGTAGCAGTTGATCCATCATTAGAGAACGTTTGTGAAGAACACGTAACATCGGCTGTTAATAAAATAGCCCCACAAGGATCATCATTAGCAGGTGGCGGCGGTGGCAATGTAACGCATAATCCAAAATTGCCATTATTATCATTTCCATATTCCCAAAATCTTACCCATACTGTATCTCCAGGCGTAAGGCCACTTGCTTGAATTTTTGGCATCAATCCATTTGCACTACCATCATCATCGCAGGCAAATAAATTCAGGTTGTCGCAAGTCCCTGTATATAAAGCCATACCACCATCGGTGATCACATCCGTTTGAGAATCAAAAACCAATCCTCCTCCTTGAGGAACTACAACAGAGAACCAAACATCACTACCAAGATATGAAGAACAACCAGGTGCGGGGACTCCAGTAGTTCCACTAGAATTCTCATTAGTATAAGTTTGATAATTACAAGAAACATCTGGCGTCAATGGTATGGCATTACAAGGCTCATCGTTCGTTGGTGGCGGTGGCGGAATAGTAACACAAATATCAAAAGTTCCATTATTATTATTTCCATATTCCCATACTCTAATCCAAATAGTATCTCCAGGAGTTAATCCTAATGCAGTTAATGTAGGCATTAGCCCAAGGCCTGAATCGTCATCACAATCAATTAATGTTAAATTACCACACTGTCCAGAATATATTGCCATTCCTCCATCTAACATAACTCCTGCCTGAGTATTAAAAATAAGTCCGCCTGTAGAGGGAACTACTGCTGTGAACCAAACATCTCCTCCAAGGTAATTTGCACAACCAGGATCCGTAACGCCTGATGTTGCAGTAGCAGTTGAATTATCGAAAGTTAAAAAATTGCATGTTGCATCAACAGGTAAAGGAGTTGCTCCACATGGCTCATCAAAGTTGGTACCTGGAGGTGGAGGTGGTGGTGGCGTTGTTATACAAATACCAAAAGTTCCTTTTGTATTTGTTCCTTTAGACCAAACTCTAACCCATACCATCGTCCCTGGTGTTAGAGAAGTTGCATTAATCTGTGGCATAGTTCCTGCGCCAGTGTTATCATCGCAAGAAATTTCTGTTAGATTAGAACAAGTGCCAGAATATATTGCCATTGCTCCATCAAGCATGGTTCCTGCCTGTGTATCAAATTTCAAGGAACCTCCAGCAGGAACTAATACATTAAACCAAACATCACCACCTTGGTAGTTACCACAACTTGGATTTGCAATAGTAGTAGATGGAGTTGCTGCTGTGTTATCAAAAGTCTGATAAGTACATGTGGTATTTGGAGTTAAACTAAAGGCGTTACAAGGCTCATCAATATTTGCAGTTGGTGATGGTGGCGGTGCTGGTGTATTATTGAAGGTAATACTCCAATCAAGCATAGTTCCATCATCAGAAGGATCATACGTATCTAACACACAAAGAGTCCAAACTCCATTTCCATTTTGCCCGTTGTTAACAGACCCCAAATTTTGAACAGCTAAAAAATCTCCTGTGAAAGGTGCTAATACTGTAGCAGAAATTGGTGCTGAAGCTGTAGCTGTAAAACAAGTACCCGAAAAGTCAACCCCTGAATTACTTGCATCATCTTGTACAAGCAAAACACTAGTCCCATCAGGAGCAACCAATGAAATTCTCAAATCTCCTACCCAAGTATGTTGGATATTCATGCAAACAGATGCAACACCAAAAGTTCCATTAATATTTCCAAGGCCTGACACTGTTATTGGATAACATGTTGCTGTAGTTCCTCCCGGAGGAATGGCTTGATTAAGCGTGCCTGTTGTAAATACTTGAGCATTTGTACTATTGAAAAATAATACAATCAGGGAAAGTACTAATAATTTTAAATTCTTCATTTGTGACTCAGTTTATTTTAAAAGATTTTTGTTATAACATGTATAGATACAAAAAGAAGTAGCCGTTATTTTTTCTTAAATTCAAATTGAAGCCCAACCTCATGTGCTCCTGCTCCTGCATTAAACACACTCATTGGCGCTACGTAATAATCATAAGAATAGGATGCTCTTAAACGATCACGCAATTTAATACCCAATTGAATACTCCAAGATTGCTTTGCTTTCCAATCTAAAGCCCACCATATCTTATCCTGATAATCCACCTTGAAACCTAAATCAAATTCACTGGGTGAATTTTCAATTAGTCTTAGCATGGCATTTGGTATAATATAAATATCATCGCCCGTTTGGATTTTATAACTACCAGTAACATTATAATGACGGTACAATTTTCCACCCTGCTGAAGACCTGGCACGTCAGCAAATTTTAATTTCGATTCAATCAATTGACTAACAGCAGCGCCTACACTCAATTTGTTATTTGTCCAGTACAACCCAGCCCCAGCATCAATTAAAAACTTATTGGAAGCTCCACTCAGTACAGCATCATTATTTCCTAATGCTGAATTAATCTTTGTCTTATCAATTGCATATTGCAAACCTCTCAACTCAATCCCAATTCCAAATCTACTTTTATCATTTCTAGCTTTGATATGATAAGAATAAGCAAGCTGGAATCCCGTTCTGCTTGTTGGGCCAGTTTCATCTCTATATAAATAAGTAGCAATTCCAGCATTTAATTTTTTCAAATCGAAATCGCCATAAACCATTGTAGTTTTGGGATGGCCGGGAAAAGAAGACCACATATCTCTATATGAAACCCCTATCATATTTCTTGCTGACATACCAGCAGCTGCAGGATTATACATAGAATTATGCTGCAAGTATTGACTCATGAAATGTAATTGTTGAGAATTTGCAGCCGCGAATGTGAAAAAGAAGCTAATAGCGAGTAAAACTTTTCTCATATCAAGTTAAATAATTGTTATAGAAAAACGGTTTAGAATGGATAAAAGTAAAAAAAAATACTTAAACTACCCTCGAAAGTATAAATATTTTAACCCAACATCAAATTATCTTTTGAATTCCAATATTTGGCAAATTTTTGATTTTAAACAATAGTTCCTCTTCGCTACTTTTGGGTACATGAATTTGAAGGTTTGAAAACAAATTAATCTCTTGAGTATTTACAATACAGTTGGTATGTTTTAGAATTTGCATGACCTGATTTGTACTATTATAGTCAAATTGAAGAGAATAAGCCACCAATATGGGTTTTTGAACAATAGGGATCGTCTGCAACACCAGACTTGC
>CALQJK010000211.1:0-3837 GCA_943330875.1 Chitinophaga pinensis | reverse complement strand
TTGTGTACTCACAAAACAATTTCAGAACAACCTCTTTTGATGATGAAGCATAACTTCATTTCCGCACTCATTTTTTAATTTATTTATTTTGTTATTTACAGACTTAAAAATCATTGAGCCCATATTATGTGCGCTCAAAGAAGAAGGCTATTCAACGCCAACGCCCATTCAAGAAAAAGCCATTCCTTTTATTCTTTCAGGGAGAGACTTATTGGGTTGCGCGCAAACAGGGACCGGAAAAACGGCCGCCTTCGCTATTCCAATGCTACAATTATTGAGTAAACCCTACGCAGTAAAGCCAGGCCAAAAATCAATCAGAGCATTAATACTTACACCAACCCGAGAACTTGCTATTCAAATTGAAGAAAGCTTTAGGGCATATGGACGAGAATTAAGGTTAAAACCATTAGTAATTTTTGGAGGAGTAAGTCAAGTCCCTCAAACAAACGCTCTCGAAAGAGGTGCCGATATATTAGTGGCTACACCAGGGCGATTATTAGATTTAATGAGCCAGGGATATATCAACCTGAAAGACGTTGAAATATTCGTTTTGGATGAAGCAGATCGTATGCTTGACATGGGCTTTGTTCATGATGTAAAAAGAGTAATAACCAAACTGCCTCAAAAAAGACAAACACTTTTCTTTTCTGCAACAATGCCAAATGAGATTCAATCATTGGCAAATGCCATTCTAACAAATCCTCAAAAAGTTGAAGTAACTCCTGTTTCATCAACGGCGGACACTATTAATCAATCTTTGTTTTTTGTTGATAAGGATAGTAAAAAAATGTTGTTGTCGTTTCTTCTTCAGGATGCCGATATTAAAAGCGCACTTGTATTTACAAGAACAAAACATGGCGCAGACAAGGTTGTAAAAGATCTTATTCGATTAAATATTAAAGCGGAGGCGATACATGGCAACAAATCTCAAAATGCACGCCAAAGAGCCTTGACAAATTTTAAAGAAAGAACAACACGCGTTTTAGTAGCAACGGACATTGCGGCACGTGGTATTGATGTAGATGAATTAACGCATGTTATTAATTACGAATTGCCAAACGTTCCAGAAACTTATGTTCACCGCATTGGAAGAACCGGAAGAGCAGGACTTAGTGGTGTAGCTTTTTCATTCTGTGAATATGAGGAATTGCCGTATTTAAAAGATATTCAAAAACTTATTGGAAAAGGAATAGATATTGATAGATCTCATCCTTATCATGTTGAATTGAACCAGCAGGCAAAGCACATTAAAATTAGTGCACCTGAAAAGAGATCCGGTGGGGGCCATAGAGGACCTACTCAAAGAAATTTTAATAGTCCTAAAAAGAAAACTTTTTCACGTCAAAGGCCGAATTAAATAAAAAATCATCTTTGCAATTTTTATCTTTGCAAGGCAAAATAATACATCATGTTCAACAAGCGCACCAGAATTAAAACACTACTACAATCAGAAGAGGTAAACTTCCAAACAACCGTAATGGGCTGGGTAAGAACATTTAGAAACAATCAATTCATTGCCCTAAATGATGGTAGTACAAATAACAATCTTCAAGTGGTTGTAGCATTAGGTTCTCTTGATGAGTCCATCTTGAAAAGAATTACTACGGGCGCTTGTATTAAAGCTGATGGTGAAATAATTGCCTCTTTAGGGAAAGGGCAAAAGGTGGAACTTAATGCAACGTCTATAGAAATATTAGGCGATAGTGATGCAGAAAAATTTCCATTACAACCTAAAAAACACAGCCTTGAATTTTTAAGAGAGATTGCTCACATGCGCTTTCGTACAAATACATTTGGCGCCATTTTTAGAGTAAGGCATTCTCTGGCTTTTGCTATTCACGATTTCTTTAATAAAAAAGGATTTATTTATTTACACACCCCAATCATTACCGCAAGCGATGCGGAAGGTGCTGGAGAAATGTTTAAGGTAACTACGCTTCCTTTAGATGGCACGGCTCCTAAAAATGAAGATGGTTCCATTAATTTTAAAGACGACTTTTTTGCTCGTAGTACAAACCTAACCGTTAGTGGTCAATTGGAAGGAGAATTAGCAGCAATGGCTTTTAGTGATGTTTATACTTTTGGTCCAACTTTCCGGGCAGAAAATAGTAATACCACAAGACACCTTGCCGAATTTTGGATGATAGAACCCGAAGTAGCGTTCAATGATTTAGAAGACAATATGAACCTTGCAGAAGAATTTATTAAGTATATTATCAAATATGCAATGGATCATAATAAGGAGGATTTAGAATTCTTAACGCAAAGGCTGGAAGAAGAAGAAAAACAAAAACCACAAAATGAAAGAAGCGAAATGGGCTTATTAGAAAAGCTGGATTTTGTAGTTAATAATGATTTTGAAAGACTGACTTATACAGAGGCGATTGAAATTTTAAAAGAATGCAACCACAATAAGAAAAAGAAGTTCCAATATATTATTGACAAATGGGGAATTGATTTACAAAGTGAACACGAACGATATCTTGTTGAAAAACATTTTAAAAAACCAGTTATACTTACCAATTATCCAAAGGAAATCAAGGCGTTCTATATGCGTCAAAACGATGATGGAAAAACAGTAGCTGCAATGGATATTTTAGCGCCAGGTATTGGCGAAATAGTTGGCGGCTCTCAAAGAGAAGAGCGCTTAGAAAAACTTACAGAAAGAATGAAGGAAATGCATATTCCTACAGAAGAGCTAGATTGGTATCTCGATACAAGAAGATTTGGCGCTTGTCCTCATGCAGGGTTTGGATTAGGATTTGAAAGAATTGTTCAATTCGTTACAGGAATGGGCAATATCCGCGATGTAATTCCATTTCCAAGATATCCAAAAAGCGCTTCTTTTTAATACAAGCGTGTTTTTAACTTTTTTCTTTTATTGCCGGCTTGGGCAGTGACAAAAGAATAACATCCTTGTACTTTTTTGATGATTAAAAAGCCACCCTGTTACCGTTTCTTTTTATAAACACTAAATATTCTTTAGTGAAAACTTTTGGCCTGCCGGTTTGGGTATTCGTAATATTGCAATATTGCTTCTTCGCTCTATCTATCAAAAGGGAACACTATCTTTATTCAGCTATCCCTAATTACCACTATTCAAAACATAGCTAATGCGATTATGCTAAAAAGAAATTATTTAGATTATTTAATCAATCCATTGGAAATAATCAAAACAAAAAGAGTATTACAGGTTAACCCAACAATTATCCCTGAACGAAAATCCGCAATCAATGGAAAAATATTTCTTATTGAATACTCGCCTGTTGATTTCGAATTTAAGTCTATTGAAAAAACAGAAGATTGTTATCAACACCTTCATACCAAAAGTATTTCCTGGATAAATATAGATGGCATTAATAAAACAGAAATTGAAAAAGTTTGTTCCCATTTTGGTATACACCAGTTAATTCTCGAAGATATTTTAAGCACAAACCAGCGTCCAAAGATGGATGAAATTAATGGCATATTGTTTTGTGTTTTAAACATGTTGTATTTCAACGAAAATGAATCTACGGTTGAAACCGAACAAATTAGTATTATACTTGGTAAGGATTTTATTATTAGTATTCAGGACGATGCAGATCGGGATGTTTTTGATGCGGTAAGAGAAAAAATAAAATTAAATACGAGTAAAATAAGACAGAGCGGTGCTGATTTTTTATATTATATTCTAATAGACAGCATTGTTGACCATTACTTTTTGGTTATGGAAAAACTTGGTGAAAAAATAGAGCAGTTAGAAGAAGATATCGCAAAGGGTGCCGATAATCAAACTTTGGTGAAAATAAATACTATCAGAAAAGAAATGATCTTATTGAAAAGAAGTATCGGACC
>CALQJK010000210.1:0-3904 GCA_943330875.1 Chitinophaga pinensis | reverse complement strand
TTATAGCGGTGTTTGCTTTTTATAAACAGGAACTGTACTGCAGGGTTCTCCATACATTATGCTCTTTGCAACCGGTCGAAGTAAGTTTGTTATTTCAAGATATGCTTCTTCTGGAATGGGCGTTTCTCCGCAGCCTTTTATAACGATTCGCTTATCTGTAAATTCTTTTATTTCTATTTGCTGAATGTTTTTAATCAGGGTTTTTTTAATAACCTCGTTCTCATTACCCATCATAACGGTATGGGCTGTCTGAAGTAAAACGCTCGAAATTAACATGTATGCCCACATTGGAATAATGGCTTCTGCAGAACAAACAACCGCAACAATTTTATTTTTATACTCTTCCAGATTCAAGTCTTTTAAAGCTTGCCTGAAATCTTTCTCTTTTAAGATTAAGCCCATGAATAAATAATCCTTAATGTCAAAAATCACTACTTGTTCTTTTGGAAAATACTCTTCCAAATTAAGGGTGATGATTCCACTTTCTGCAACTTTATTTATAAATGGTTCTGACATGTTTCAAAAATAAAATAAAAAACCGGCCTTTTGGAGACCGGTTATTAAAATGTTTTACGAAAAGCAAAAGATTAAAAATGTTTGCTTCTGCTATCAACCACATCCGCTTGTTTTTTCAACCCCTCATACCAGCCATTTGATTGGCTTCTAATGGAATTTAATTTCTCGCTTGATTGTTGCGCTAGAACTTCTGGTGCAACTGCTGGCTTATTTAGTATGCTGTTTACTTTAATAATATAAACTCCACTATTCCCCTGAATTAAAGGAGAGTTTTTAGCTTGATAATTTTTATTAAAAGATGCGCCAATCACTTTTGATTCCATACCAACACCATTAATGATTTGAGAATTAATAGTTAGTGTTGAATCCGCTCCTGCAGTTTGAATAGACTTTCCGTAAGCCGTAGCCGCAGATTCTAGTGATGGATTGTTCCCTAGTTTTTTAGAAAAAATTTCATACTTTTTATTGTTCTTAATAAGTGCTTCACATCCCGGTCTTGCCGTTGCAGCATCTTGAACACCTTTGTCTAATACTTTATCTAATACAGCAACCACAAATTGATCGCCAATGCTAAAGGGTTCACTGATGTCTCCTTTCTTTGCTTCAAACGCCCAGCGAACAAGGCTTCTTGCGTCTTGCAATGCACCAACTTGATAATCATTTTCTTTGATTAAAGTTGGAACCGTTGTAAGACTTAAACCATTTTTAGAAATAAATTTCTCCAGTGCTGGCTTTCCTTTTTCAGCAGAAGCTTTTGTTGCCTCAAGACTTGATTTATTAATCGTTGCTTCGCTTGCTAAGATTTCTTTTCCTAAATAAGCTATTTTATAGGCAGTCTTAAAATCTTTTTGACTGACCAAATCAATAACATGATATCCAAATTGTGTTTTTACAACGCCTTTAGATCCTGCTGTTTTAGAAAAACAAAACTCATTAAATTCCGCAACCATTGTGCCATATGCAAATGTTCCTAAATCTCCGCCCTTAATTTTACTTCCTTCGTCTGTTGAGAATTGCAATGCTAACATGGTGAAATCTGCTCCTGCTTTAATAGCATTATAAATACTATCTGCTAATTTTTTAGCTGCTGTATCAGACATTAACTGTTTGCCAGTTCTTGGGTCAGCTACACCAATTAAAATATGTCTCGCTTTTGCGCTGTCTGGCAATTGCTTAGAACCTAACATTTTTGCAAGAACAAAACTTCCCTTATCAACATATGGTCCGAAAACAGAACCTGTTGATAATTTTACCAACGTGTCTGCTACAGAAGTAGCTAATTTTGATTTGGAAGAATAATCATCATTAAAATCTATAGAAGAACTGTTTCTTGCTACGAAAGACTTTGAATTGGTATCAGCTTGAAATAATGGTTTTAATTGTGTTAACGCTGTTGATACAGTTGAACTATCTTCAGAAGAAGCTAATTGACTAAACGTAACATAAGATATATTTCTTCCTTCTTCTTGTTTGAATTGTTCTTTATGTTTCCCTACATAATCGTTCACATCTTCATCGCTAACTTTTACCAAGCTATCTGATACTTCAGCATAAGGAATCGCCACATAAGAAATTGATGCAATCGATTGATTTTCTGCGTTATCTTTTTTCTTCATCCATTCTGGATAATAGGCGCTTGCGTTTAATAAGCCAGAATATTTTGAAACAGAGTTGCTTAATTTTAAAGGATCTACTATTTGTGCATTAACACCATCTCTCTGCTCTCCTTTTAATTTTTTAATGTTCGTTAACGCCGTTTGTGCTTTTTTAATATCTAATCTTCCTGTCATAGAGTCCTTTAAAGACTGCTCTTGTAGAAAGGGATTAGATTGGTCATCACTCAATAATATATATGATAACTCTTTAGCTGTAAATTCAATACCAACTTTTTTGATCTCATTAAAAAAGATTTTCTCGGCTACAATTTGGTTCCACATTTGCTCACGCGTTTGGTAAGTTTGTGTTCCACTAGGTCTTTGGCCACTTCGTTGAGCTTGCAAATCTTCCGCTTCTTTTACTTTTTTATTGTAAATATCCAACTCTATTGTTTCGCCATTAACTTTGCCGACATTATTTGAAGCAGATTCAAAAAGCCTGCTACTTCCTTGTTTGGCGTCCATTAATATAAAACCAATTAAACTTAGGGCTATAACAACAATTACAATTGCTGCGCCTTTTTCACGAATACTTTGAATAATTTGCATATAACTATCTATTAATTTTAAGGATGGCAAAAATAGTATAAAAATCGCTATTCACAAAGTGTGGAAAACCTACTAAACACTTAATAAACAAGGACATTTAATAAAAAGACATTTAAAACACCCTGTCAATAAGACTTTTTCTAGTATTAACCACGCTTATTAAACAACAATAATAACTATGGAAATCTGATGTATTTTATTAAAACTACAGGAGAAAATGATGTATTAATGCTTATTTAATGGCAATAATGATAAAAACACTGGTTTGACTGACGCTTGATGTTTGAATCAAAAAGCAAAAAAATCTTAGAATATATACCTTACACCAAATTGCATTTGCCAGCGAGATAATAAATCAGGGCTGGCTACAAAAGTGCTTTTTAAATTGGTATCAAATTGATAAACAGGCACATCATTATTTAGTTTAACAGAAAGGGGCTGATAAAATCCCGTTGTACTTGCATATTTTTTCACACCCCACTTGCTGTTTATTAAATTACCAAGGTTGACAACATCAATACTCAATTCAATGCTGTTATTTGTTTTCTTTATTTTGAACTCCTGCATAATTCTCATATCAATCTGACCAAACCAGGGTGTTTCTGCTCCGTATTTTTCGGTATATCCACCTCTCTTGGAACGCAAGTATTTATCCTGGTCAATAAATGATTTAAATGCCGCACGTTGTGCATTTGCATCCTGATTTATGCCATTTATATCTGTAAGCGGATCAAAATTCATTACGTCAATTTCTGAATTTGTTGGCACATACATTAAGTCATTAGTTGTGGTTCCATCATTATTGATATCGCCAGCATAAACATACGCGTATCTGTTTCCGCTGGTCCAGCTGCTGAAAATAGAAATAGTTGTAGACATGCTTTTTTGTTTTCCATACTCATATTTTTTAGATAGCGCTGTAATAATCCGGTGCTTATTGCCATACATAGATGGCGTTAGTCTGGCTTCATTCGCATTGTTTAATATTGGATTTCTATCAAAAGCATCCCCTGAAATTTCTGCTGAAATCGAACTTGCGTCTTTGGCAATCAAATAGTTATACGCCACCATGGAGTAAAGGCCATTTTTAAAAGTACGCTGCGCCTGTAAGGTGAAATTAAACTGGTAGCCTACATTGGTATTGGTAAAAACATAAGCATTGTTTGCACCCTGATTCGCTGCTG
>CALQJK010000209.1:0-3919 GCA_943330875.1 Chitinophaga pinensis | reverse complement strand
TGTCAATAAGGCTTTAAAAGAATAGAGAGGAGTTTACCTCACCCCCAACCCCTCTCCCGAGTGAGAGGGGAGTGTGAAAAATAAAATTAAGCTAGGGTTAATATTCATTAGTGTTAATGGGAAGGGAGTTTTTTATTTCTTGATAATTTTATTGTAATATAAAATCTGTAAAAATAAACTTTCATTTATGTTTCACTTTAGTGAAACTTTATTAATTTGCAATGGAAAGAAAATATAGGGTTATAACTTTTTACAAGGATTATTTTCAAGAATTCTTTAATCGACAAAGTAAAAAGACAAAAGCAAAAATAATCTGGACATTGGAGATAATAGAGGAACTTAAAATTGTTCCTGAAAATTATCTCAAGCATATTGAAGGAGCTAAAGGTCTGTATGAAATACGTATCCAATCCGGGCATGATATTTTTAGAATCTTTTGTTTTTTCGAGAAGGGAAATCAAATTGTGCTTATTAATGCTTTTCGAAAAAAGACGCGAAAAACTCTGTTGAAAGAAATTGAAATGGCATTGAAAATAAAATCAACATATGAAATAGACATATGACTTCGCTTAAACTAATAGAGTAGGACTATATTAGTTTAACATACGCCAAATTTTAAAACTAAATAATATATGAATCTGAACAATAAGAAATTGATAACGCTGCAAGATTTTAAGGAAAAGAATTATGGTAAACGAGGTACGAAAAAGCGCGAAGAACTGGAATCGGGTTATGAAAATTTCAAAATTGGGTTATTGATACATGATGCAAGAAAGGCAAAAGGCCTAACACAGGAGGAGTTGGCTATAAAAGTAGGCACTACAAAATCTTATATTTCTAAATTAGAAAACGATATAAAAGAAGTCAGACTTTCGACGCTTCAAAAAATTGTTGAGATAGGCTTTGGGGGTCATCTGGATTTGTCAATAAGGCTTTAAAAGAATAGAGAGGAGTTTACCTCACCCCCAACCCCTCTCCCGAGTGAGAGGGGAGTGTAAAATCAGCATCAACAAATATTCAACACATCTTTCATTCCAAAGATTCCTTTTTTGTCTTTTAAGAATTCAGCGGCAAGAATGGCTCCGTTGGCAAATCCCATACGATTATGCGCAGTGTGTTTTATTTCTATGCTGTCAACAGGAGAAGCGTAAGTTACAATATGGGTTCCGGGAGCAGGATCTATCCTTTTGCTGTGAATGCTTAATGCTGTTGTATTCTCTGTAGGCCCCAATATCCATTTTTCTTTTCCAGTAATATTTTCTATGATACCTTCTGCAATAGTAATGGCAGTTCCGCTTGGTGCATCTTTCTTTTGGGTATGGTGGATTTCTTCTATGGCCACATGGTATTGAGGTCGGTTGTTCATTAATCTCGCCAATTGTTTGTTGAGCTCAAAAAATAGGTTTACGCCAATGCTGAAATTACTCGCGTATAAAAAACTGCCATTATTATCCATGCAATATTTGGTAACCTCTTCCAATTTTTCAAGCCAGCCGGTACTGCCGCTTACAACAGGCACCCCTGCATCGATGCAAGTTTTGATATTGGCAATTGCACTATGAGGGTTTGTAAATTCTATGGCAACATCAGCCAATTTCAAATTTTGCCAATTAAGATCACTTAGGTTTTCAGAAGTGATTTTCAATATTATTTCATGGCCATCTTGTAATGCGAGCTCTTCAATGGCTTTGCCCATTTTCCCGTATCCTATTAGTGCGATTTTCATTTGCTGCCGTTTAAATTATTATTGAGTCATTTAAAATCAGACTTACTTTATCCTCAACACTAAACTCAGTCCATTTGTATTAGCTAAGGGGGAGTAACCGGGTTTAATTTGTAAACTTAAATTATCATTTACATCAAACATTTTCAGATGGGCGTCTACGGCAGCATCAACAACATTTAAGCCCCAAAAAAAAATAAAAAACAGCACACTGTAATCTACATTTTGTCTTACTTCATTTCTGAATGTCTTGATTCTGTCGGGCTGGCTGATTACACTATAATAGGGTTGTGGTATTTGGTTGTCATTAGAAGGGTCCGTATCTGTAGCCAAAATGTATGCATTCTTAGCATCATTAAATTGCTTGAGATTTCTAAAAAATAGATAAGTCGTTGTACCTAATGCGCCATAAACTAAAGGTAGTTTCCAATATTTTTTATTGGTGATTTGTCCCCATCCGGGAATGATGGCAGATCGGATGATAGCTGTCCTCGGTTTATAGTTTTTTGAATTGTCTTTTTCTACTTGTACTGGAGTTGTAGTGGCTTGGGCAAATAAATTATGGCTCAACAAGATTAATGAAAAGCAAACAATAGCATATTTTAACACGCCAGACATTAGCTAACGTTGATGTTTAGTTTTTCCAATAAAGCATTCAATTCTTCAAGTGAATAGTATTCAAAAAGGATGCTGCCATAACCTTTTTTGTTGTGAGTTAATTTCACTTTGGTTCCAAATTGAGAGGCAATATTATCTTCTATCTTTTTGTAAGCATCAGGCATCGTTGCTTTTGCAGATGGCTTGTTGGCAATAGCTCCGCCAGTGTATAATTTACGAACCAATTCTTCCGTTTGTCTTACGGATAATCCTTTTTTCTTTATTTCTGAGAAAATAAATAATTGTTTGTCTACCACATCTACATTGATAATAGCCCTGGCATGTCCCATACTAATCGTTCCATTTCTAACAGCTACCTGAATATCTGGAGGGAGTTTTAGCAAGCGTACATAATTGGTAACGGTGCTTCTGTCTTTCCCCATGCGTTCTGCTAATTGATCCTGGGTATAATCCAAATCATCCATCAGTCTTTTATAACTTAATGCAATTTCTATAGCATTAAGATTTTCGCGTTGAAGATTTTCTAACAGTGCTAATTCTAAAACATCGCTATCATTAGCTTCTCTGATATAAACGGGAACTTCTTTCAATCCTGCGATTCTTGATGCTCTGAATCTTCTTTCCCCTGCTATTAATCTGAATCTTCCATTGGCTGTAACCGAAACCGTTAGTGGTTGAATGATGCCATGCATTTTTATAGATGCGGCTAATTCGCTAAGGGCTATTTCATCAAAATCTTTACGGGGTTGATTGGGGTTAACATCAATTTTGTCTAATGAAACATTGGCGGTACTTGTAGATTTTTCAAGCAATTCAGTCTTTAATGTACCTGCTGTGCTTTTTAAATCAGCATCAATATTTTGAAGTAAACTTCTGATTCCTTGTCCTAAAGCGTCTTTTTTTGGTTGCATTTTTTTCTAAGGTTTAAAAGATTCTGGACAAAACTTTCGATAGGGGGGGTGTGATGTTTAACTAGATCTGTTACTCTATTACTTTATCTTCTTGTCTGATTTTAGTCATATTATTTTTCTGCAAAATTTCTTTTGCAAGGTTCAAATAATTTACTGCTCCTTTGCTTTCTGCATCATATAATATTACGGGTTTGCCAAAGCTTGGCGCTTCACTTAATCTGGTGTTTCTATGAATGATGCTGCTGAATACCATATCTTCAAAATGTCGTCTTACTTCACTTACCACTTGATTGCACAAACGCAATCTGCCATCATACATGGTCATTAATATGCCTTCAATTTTCAAATCAGTATTTAATCGGTTTTGAACAATCTTAACCGTGTTCAATAATTTCCCTAATCCTTCTAAGGCAAAGAATTCCGTTTGAACAGGAATAACAACACTATCGGCAGCGGTTAGTGCATTTACTGTTATTAATCCAAGTGATGGAGAGCAATCAATGATAATGAAATCATAATTATCGGAGATAGCTTCCAGTATTTTTTTTAAAACCAATTCGCGATTGGGGTAACTAATCATTTCTATTTCCGCTCCTACAAGATCAATATGAGAGGGGATAAGATCAAGGTGAGGGATGGCTGTTTTTAACACAACATCCTTTGCCTC
>CALQJK010000208.1:0-3936 GCA_943330875.1 Chitinophaga pinensis | reverse complement strand
TTCTTTTGCTGTTTGATTAATGATATCGTAAGCCTTACCCTGGTGAGGAATAGCACTGCCATCTATATCAAAAGCATATTTTGCGAAAGTAGATTCACTACAGGCAACATCCACATTTATGACATCATAGAGTTTGATATGAGGATGATATGACCCTGCAGTCCCTATTCTGATGATGCACTCCACATCATATTCATTAAATAATTCGTAGGAATAAATACCTATTGAAGGACAACCCATTCCACTTGCTCCAATGGTTATTTTCGCGCCTTTATATTTTCCTGTGTAAAAAAATACATTTCTTGTTGAACTTACTAATTGTAAATCTGTTAGCCATTTTTCTGCAATATATTTTGCTCTTAAGGGATCGCCTGGCATTAAAACTACTGGGGCTATTTCTCCTGCTTTCGCGCTGATGTGTACACTCATGATTTTTATTTTAATGAAGATATTTATTTTTCTTTATTTCGTGGTTATTTCTATAAACAAAAAAGCTGCAATTGAGTTATTGCAGCTTTCTGAAAAAAATATTTTATTTCTTTTAAGGAAGTAGGATTGTTCTTGTATTTGCGATGTTGCCATCTATAACAACAGTTGATATGGCATCACAGGTCCCATTTCCATAATCTAAAACAGCATAATGACTGGTTCCATCAAATTTGATGCTTCCTTTGTCAATATGAGGACAGTTATATGATTTGTAAAGAGTATCAATAATTGTAGTAGTCATTGAGGTTCCAGAAGAATTAGTTACTGTACCAATGCCATCGTAAATTTTGTATTTGTCATCATATCTAATGCGTGGTGTTGAACCACCTTTGTATTGCATTACATTCTTAGTAGCGCTATGAGTCCAATGGTTTAAGTTTGTTGTATCTGTAATCATTACATTTTGTACTTCTCTTCTCCATGTTCTAATCGTATCTGAACTATTCGCCGTTAAGTTGGTCCAAATTATTGTCCCTTCTTTTTTGAATTTTTTGACATAGTAATTATCGAATGTAACTGTTGCGGTGCTACCATTTCTTCTTACGGAATCAGACAATAAAATATGAATGATGCCGCTCCTGAAAATACCAAAAGTATCAAGACATCCAGATCCGAAATTTATGGTAATCATTCTATTAGGAAAATTACCTGAGATTAAAACGCTTGCACATGCTGGCAAACCATTATCAACTGAAATGTTATTATATTCTCTAGCTCCTAAACTATTACTGCTGTCGGCAAATGTAGAAAACACAATATTATTGATATCTTCCACAATTGCATCACTTGTAGCTTGTTTACTACTTAAATCATACGTGCTATCGGAATTATCAGAAGTAGCATTTCTATCTTTTTTACAAGCTACTTGTCCAAGAATAAATAATCCAAGGATTGCATAAAGTGGAAAGTTTTTCAATTTCATAAAATTAAATTTAGTTTGCTGAGACGAATTGAAGATAAAGAAGTTTAATTTTAGTGCAAAAAATAAGCATTGTTTTATTTTGTTAAAATACCTCGTTGGCTCAAATGGTTTTATAAAGGCTGTATTTGGGATATCAAAACGAAGGAGAAATCTATTTATCTCACATTCGACGATGGCCCACATCCAACCATAACTCCATTTGTACTAGATGAATTAAAAAAGTACCAGGCCAAAGCTACTTTTTTTTGCATCGGTAAAAATGTAGCAGCATTCCCAGAAGTATTTCAAAGAATCATTGACGAAGGCCATACGATAGGCAATCATACTTTTAATCATTTAAATGGCTGCAAGGTTTCGGATGAGGAATATTTAAATGATATTTGGGACGCAAAAAATCATATTGATAGTCAGTTATTCAGGCCTCCTTATGGACGGATAACAAGATTTCAAATCAAACAACTGCAACAAAAAAAGTATCAACTCAAAGTATTGATGTGGAATATTCTCAGTGGAGATTTTGATCAGAAAATATCAAAAGAAGTGTGTGCTGAAAATGTAATTTTAAATACTAAGGAAGGTGCTATTGTCGTGTTTCATGATAGTGAAAAAGCTAAAGAAAGACTAAGTTACGCGTTGCCCAAAGTGTTAGATTATTTTGCTAATAAAGGTTTTGAGTTTAAAAAAATTGACCAAACAACTATTGCTCCTATATGATTATAGATACTCACAGCCATCTTTATCTTAGTGAATTCGCCGAAGACATCGATCAATTGCTTCTTCGCGCGAAATCCAATGGAGTAGATAAAATTTATTTGCCGGCTATTGACAGTGAAACACACGAGTTATTATTCCAATTGGAGCAAAGATTTCCTGAGTTGTGTTTTCCTATGATGGGACTTCATCCTTGTTATGTAAAAGCGAATGTGAAAGACGAGCTGCACCTTGTTGAGGATTGGTTGAAGAAAAAAAAGTTTTATGCAATAGGTGAGTGCGGACTAGACTTTTACTGGGATAAGACCTACGTAAAAGAACAATATGAGGCACTGGAAAAACAAATTGAATGGGCTTTGGAATATCAATTGCCCATTGTTTTACATACACGAAATGCAACGCAAGAAACCATCGATGTAATAAAGCAATATTATGCTAAAGGACTAAAAGGTATTTTTCATTGCTTTGGAGGTACGGCAAATGAAGCGAATCAAATTATTGAAATGGGATTTTATTTAGGAATTGGCGGAGTGGTAACGTATAAAAATGCTGGTTTAGATAAGGTCATAAAAGAAATTGATTTAAAGTATTTGGTTTTAGAAACTGATGCACCTTATTTAACACCGGTGCCACATAGAGGCAAAAGAAATGAGTCTTCGTATCTAAAAATTATTGCAGAAAAAATTGCGGAAATTAAATCCTGTTCATACGAAGAAGTAGCAAAAATTACTTCCGAAAATGCATTGTCGATATTTTGATGACGATTTTAAATTTGATGGTTTTAAAATAAAAAAAAGATGAAGATTAAAGAATTGTACGAAATTTATTTAAAGCACCCTACTGTACAAACAGATACGCGTAAGTTGAAAATTGGCGACATCTTTTTTGCATTAAAAGGCGACAATTTTAATGGAAATGAATATGCGAAAAAAGCGCTAGAAGTTGGAGCTGCTTACTGTGTAGTTGATGAGCCTCTAGGATTTGAAGACTCTAGATTAATCAATGTTGACGATGTGTTGGCAACTTTACAATCCTTGGCTAAATTTCACCGAGAACAATTTGATATTCCATTTATTGCTGTTACAGGAAGCAATGGTAAAACCACTACGAAAGAATTGATTCATGTGGTGTTGTCGAGTAAATACAAAACATATACTACAGAAGGGAATTTGAATAACCATATTGGCATTCCCTTGACGATTTTAAAAATAAAAAAAGATGCAGCTTTTGCGGTAATTGAAATGGGAGCCAATCATCAAAAAGAAATAGAAGAATATTGCGTTTACGCGTTACCGACACATGGCTTGATTACCAATTGTGGCAAAGCTCACTTAGAGGGTTTTGGTGGCGAAGAAGGCGTGAGAAAGGGGAAAGGAGAGTTGTTTGATTATTTAAAAAAGACAAACGGAACTGCTTTTATTTTTAGTGATTACGATTATCTTAAAGAGATGAGCGTGGGAATTAGAAGCGTGGTGACTTATGGCTCTATAGATAAAGAAGCAGCCCTGGTTGGCGCAATTTCTACCGATCAACAATTTTTAGAAGTACTTATTTCAAAAGGAGCAGAAATAGGTTTAATTAAAACTCAATTAGTTGGTGGATATAACTTGCCTAATATATTGGCTGCTGTTTGTATTGGAAAGGCATTTAATGTTGCTGATTATAGTATCAAACAGGCGTTGGAAAATTACCTTCCTTCGAATAGCAGGTCTCAATTGATTCAAAAAAACTCCAATTCCATTATTATGGATGCTTACAATGCCAATCCGAGTAGCATGAAATTAGCTATTGAAAATTTCGCAAAAATGCCCGGA
>CALQJK010000207.1:0-3956 GCA_943330875.1 Chitinophaga pinensis | reverse complement strand
GCTACAAGTGATCCTGAACTTAGTGTTCGTTTCAGTCCTTTTTCTGAATCACCTGCTTCTTCCATCAGTAAATGCATAGGTTTTTTTGTAAATAATCCCATAGTTGTTGGTTTTTATTTGAATAAATAGGAATGAAAATAGCGAATTATATTTTTAAAATACAAAATCATTTATCAACGTATGAGTATAACTAATAAGTTTTTCGACCTAGGACGCTCATTCGACTTTAACCTAGATGTTGCAGTTGAAATCTATTACAAGAAAAAAATGCTGCAAAGACAAGCGTTTGCTTTATTTTTGATCTTATCATAGTTCACTATGTTTTCGAACAAAAAATCGCCTCAACCACTCGTCTTTATTGCCTTTTTTCCTTTCATCACGATTCCAAATGCAAAATCCGGGTTTAAATATTTATATTGCGAAACCAATAATTTTTTTATGCATAATGATTCTACTGAACAATCAAAACCTAACAGACTTACCACTTATATTGTCATCTCAATGCTGTTGGGAATAATAGTAGGGTACTTTATCCATACCAATGCTTCCCCTGAATTTATTAAAGACTTTTCGCCAAAGATAAAATTATTGGCTTCGATTTTTTTGAGATTGGTACAAATGATAATAGCACCATTGGTATTTGCCACCTTGGTTGTAGGCATAGCAAAGTTGGGTGATTTGAAAGCCGTTGGCAGAGTTGGAGGAAAAGCAATGATTTGGTTTGTTTCTGCTTCATTGATTAGTTTAACCCTGGGCTTGATTTTAGTTACGATTACCAAGCCGGGAGTAGGTGTAAATATTGCCAATGCAGATTTGGAAGGGGCAAGAGATTTAATGGGCAAAACAAAAGAGTTTTCTTTAGATAAATTTGTGGAACATGTTTTTCCAAGGAGTGTTATTGAAGCAATGGCTAATAATGAGATTTTACAATTAGTTATTTTTTCTATTTTCTTTGGAGTGGCCCTTACGGCAATTGGTAAGAAAGGAGAAAATATTATCAATGCATTAGATTCTTTAACTCATGTGGTATTGAAAATGGTTTCTTATGTGATGAAACTTGCTCCTCTTGGAGTCTTTGGCGCGATGTCTGGCGTAATAGCTTTGAAAGGATTGGGAATTTTAAAAACATACGCCTATTATATAGGGTCGTTTTATTTAGGATTGGCGGTATTATGGATGATTCTTTTATTTGTAGGATATCTGATTCTTAAAAAACGATTAGTTGTTTTATTGAAAAGGTTATCAAATCCAATGGCTATTGCTTTTAATACAGCAAGCAGCGAAGCCGTTTTCCCGAAATTGGTAGAAGAGATGGAACGTTTTGGTTGTAATAATAAAATAGTGTCTTTCACTTTACCACTAGGGTATTCATTTAATTTGGATGGAAGTATGATGTACATGACTTTTGCTAGTATGTTTATCGCACAAGCTTATAATATTACATCCATAACAGGAAGTGTAAGCACCCAGATTGCTATGTTATTTGTATTTATGTTGACCAGTAAAGGAATTGCCGGAGTGCCAAGAGCTTCACTGGTAGTGGTTTTGGCAACAGGAAGCATGTTCGGCATTCCTCCAGAGGGTATAGGATTAGTTCTTGCTATTGATACGTTTTGTGATATGGGTAGAAGTATGACAAATGTATTGGGTAACGCGCTGGCAACCGCTGCCGTTAGTAAGTGGGAGGGGGAGTTGAAGAGTTGAAGAGTTGAAGAGTTGAAGAGTTGAAGAGTTGAAGAGTTGAAGAGTTGAAGAGTTGAAGATGGTTGAAGATGGTTGAAGATGGTTGAATGGTTGAAGAGAGTTGAATTGTCAAACACAAAACAAAATAGTATATGCTTGAAACGATTTTATTAGATTTCCAATGGACAAACCTGATTCAACCTCAATGGTATATAAATACAGGCGGTCTATGGTTTATTTTATTAGTTGTGTTTGCTGAAACAGGACTTTTTGCTGGTTTTTTTCTTCCTGGAGACTCTCTTTTATTTGTAGCAGGTATTTTTAGCGAAGGGGATGATTTATTAGGTATAAAACCTATTCTACTTTCTGCATTAGGCTTTAAATTTAATGAGCCCTTTCTTAATTTGATTTTTCTCGGAGTGTTGATTTCTATTGCAGGGATTCTCGGCAATACAGTAGGATACTGGTTTGGTAGAAAAAGCGGACCTTTTTTATTTGACAGAAAAGATACTTTTTTCTTTAAGAAAAAATATTTGTACCAGGCTAAGGATTTTTATGACAAGCATGGTGGCAGTGCCATTGTAATGGCAAGGTTTTTACCTATCGTAAGAACTTTTGCTCCAATCATTGCAGGGGTTGTACAAATGGATAGAAAAAGATTCTCCTTCTACAATGTATCTGGAAGTATCGCTTGGGTATTTACGATGCTTTTCGCAGGACATTATTTACAAAGATTTATTTTAAATTCTTTTGGGTTTGACTTGAAAAAGCACTTGGAAGTAATTGTGATTGGTATTGTTTTAATAACAACCTTACCCGTGGTTATTAAAATATTTAGCACTAAAAAGAAAAAAGAAAATCTATAATTTAAAGATGTCTATTAAGTCAAAGAAAATCATAAACTATACCGTAGCTGTTGCCGCACTTGGATATTTCGTGGATATCTATGATCTGCTACTCTTCGGAATAATCAGAATTCCTAGTCTTAAAGCGCTTGGATTAAATGAGTATCAAATTAAAATTGATGGTGAGAATATTTTGATGTGGCAAATGGTCGGGTTGTTAATTGGAGGCATCATTTGGGGGGTGATGGGGGATAAGAAAGGACGATTAAGTGTATTGTTTGGGTCCATTTTATTATACTCTTTGGCGAATGTTGCAAATGGCTTTGTTCAAACAGTTGAGCAATATAAATGGATAAGATTTTTTGCAGGTATTGGATTAGCTGGAGAATTGGGTGCAGGAATTACATTAGTTTCAGAACTTGTAAGTAAAGAAAAAAGAGGGTTAGTTACGTCTTTAGTTGCTGGACTTGGATTAACCGGTGCAGTGCTTGCGTTTTATTGTAAACAAAACTTTGAATGGCGAACTTGTTTTTTTATTGGAGGTGGGATGGGATTTTTATTGCTAATGTTGCGTATTGTCGTGCTTGAATCCAGTATGTATAATGTGATTAAAAAGAAATACATAAAGAGAGGTGATTTTTTAATGCTATTTAAAGATAGAAAAAGATTCAAGAGGTATGTGTTGAATATTTTAATCGGACTTCCTACCTGGTTATGTATTGGAGTGTTGGTTACGTTTTCAAAAGAATTTGGAGAAGCCATGAATATCAAGGAAAAAATTGATCCTGGAAAGTCTATCATGTACGCTTACATCGCAATTTCAATTGGTGATGTTCTCGCTGGAGTTTTAAGTCAGTGGCTAAAAAGCAGAAAGAAAGCGATATTGATTTTTTACATGATTACTATTGTTTTCGTTATTTTATATTTCACTACATTATGGAATGGAAGCGCCTCTAAAATGTATTTGATATGTGCTGGAATTGGCTTTGGAACTGGTTTTTGGGCATTATTTGTTACGATGGCTGCTGAACAGTTTGGCACTAATTTGAGAGCTACTGCTACTACTACTATTCCAAATATGGTTAGAGGAATGCTGGCTATTTTTATTATTCCATTATTTAGGTTATTACAAACCTTCACTGGTAATTATTATCAGGCAGGCTGGATACTTGCATTGATCGTAATGACTATTTCTATTGTTGCTGTTTTCCTGATTGAAGAAACATTTGGAAATGATCTTGATTTTATAGAAAATTAATACTTGCTATTTTGCCTAAAATTCTAATTATAAGATTTTCCTCTATTGGTGATATCGTTTTAACCACTCCTGTATTTCGTTGTATAAAAAAACAAATACCTGATGCAGAAGTGCATTTGGTTACTAAAAAATCATTTAAAATTGTCACAGAAAATAATCCTTATATAGAT
>CALQJK010000206.1:0-3983 GCA_943330875.1 Chitinophaga pinensis | reverse complement strand
GAAAGCATTGCAAAAGCTACAGGTATTCCTGTAGTTAAAATGTTGCAGAGTGATCGTGATAAACTGTTGCATCTTGAGGACGAATTGCATAAAAGAATAGTAGGGCAAGAGGAAGCCATCGAGGCAGTATCGGATGCGATTAGACGAAGTAGAGCAGGATTGCAAGATGTGAAACGTCCAATAGGGTCATTCATATTTTTAGGAACAACAGGAGTGGGTAAAACCGAGTTAGCAAAGGCATTGGCAGATTATTTATTTGATGATGAGAGCATGATTACGAGAATTGACATGAGTGAATACCAGGAGAAACACACGGTAAGCAGGCTCGTTGGTGCGCCTCCGGGATACGTAGGTTATGATGAGGGTGGCCAGTTGACAGAGGCAGTGAGAAGAAAACCTTATTCTGTTGTATTGCTTGATGAAATCGAGAAGGCGCATCCAGATGTTTATAATGTTTTATTGCAGGTGCTTGACGATGGCAGACTTACAGATAATAAAGGACGACTTGTAAATTTCAAGAATACGATTATTATCATGACCAGTAATTTGGGAAGTCAAATCATTCAGGAGAATTTTGAAAAGGTTACTGATCAAAATAAATTTGAGGTTGTAGAAAAAACAAAAACAGAAGTTTTAAGTTTGCTTAAACAAACCATAAGGCCAGAGTTTTTAAATAGAATAGATGAGGTTATCATGTTTCAGCCGTTAATGAAGAGTGACATTAAAAGTATCATTACTATTCAACTGAATGACTTGAAGAAATTAGTGGCTCAAAATGGGATTAATTTAGAATTTAATAATTATGCATTGGAATATCTAGCTGAAAATGGGTTTGATCCTCAGTTTGGAGCAAGGCCATTAAAACGACTCATTCAAAAGCAAATTGTGAACCAATTGAGTAAAAAAATTCTCATGGATGATATTGATAAGTCGATACCCGTTACGGTAGATGTTTTTGACGGCGTTGTAGTTTTTCGAAATGAAATCGAAAAAAAAGCAGTCCTTAATGCATTATAACAAAAAATTAATTGGCTTTAATTTGCTGGTAATTAATTAGTTATGAGTCGCTATTGAATTAATTTACCTTCCAGTTTTTAAAAGAAAACAAAATATCATAACTTCAGCCGAATTCAAAATAAAAACGTACCGTTCGAACAATAGTATTATTTTATTGTTTGATTTTAAAATAGAAAAAAAACAGATAGAAAATGGCATTTAAAAAAGAGATTGTCGAAATTATTGAACCAAGAGATGTATTCGTTGGTAATCCTAAGGCAGAAGTTACTTTGGAAGAATTTGGTGAATACGAAAGTGAAGTATGTGCAAACGCAAATGAGATAGTGAAAAAATTATTGGAAGAATATGATGGTAGGATCAGATTTAATTTCCGTCATTTTCCCTTAACAAAAATCCATCAAAGAAGTTTGAAAGCTGGGGAGGCTGCAGTGGCTACAGCTCAGGAAGGGAAGTTTTGGGAAATGCATAATATTTTATTTGCAAACAGAAGAAATCTTGGCACGACAAGTTTAAAATTGCATTCCAAAGAGGCGGGTGTAAATAATAAAAAATTCCTTGACGAATTGGTAAATGCTACTTACGGTTGGCAGGTTCAGGGAGATTTGAAAGAAGGTCTTGATAGAGGAGTAAAAGATGTTCCTACTTTTTTTGTAAATGGGACATTGGTTACAGGAAAAGCTACATACGAAGAATTGAGTAAAGCTATTGAGGACGCTTTTAAAAGACTTAAAAAAGGCATTCCCGCAAAAGTAATAAAGCGCCCCATTAAAGTAGTGAAAGAACTGGGAAAACCATTTTCAGCAAAGCGTATAGCGGCAAAAAAGGTTGCAAAAGTGGTTCCTCCTGTAAAGGTTGCAGCAAAAGTTGTAACGCCTGTAAAAGCCGTAAAGACAGCAAAGCCTGTTAAATCAGCAAAATCAGTTAAGCAAAAAGTATAAGGACAGAAAATAAAAATTGTTAAGCCATACATTATTTGTGTGGCTTAACAATTTGTATGATAATGGGAGAGTTATTGGAAATGCACCCTAACCGTTTGGTAAAATACCTTATTATTATTTGTTTGACTTTCTGAAAACCCTTGCAATCCAAAGAGTCCTGCAGCATTTCCGTTGTTGATGGCTATTTCAAGGTAGCCAGCCGAATTGAAGAAGGCCAGTTTATCACTTTTAGGAACATCTGAATAATTATTGCTTAATTTATCGATGACTTCGTCTCTTTTGAAAATAATAGAGAATGATCTTCCTCTTCTGTGCTCTTCAAATTCAACTTTATTTATATTTACAATTACATTTTCAAAATTGTCGATATAAATAATTTGCCCTTCCATCCAATTGTCGCCAATCATTGGTTTAAGCGGATGTTTTTCTCTGATTTGAATATTCATGTTACCAACTTCTTCGATAGTTTTTCCATTTTGAAGTTCCTGTAAAGCTTTGGCAAATACATTGGTAAAAAAAAGAGAACTTTTTTGAATTGATTTATCTAAATCCAGGCCCACTACTTTTTGAGGATACTCTTCTAATATCATTGTTAGCAATCCGTTATCTGCACAACCAATGAAATGTCCATTATGTTCGGCAAGAAGCATGTATTCAGGATCTTCATCAAAAATATTAACTAACATTAAGTGGTAGGTGCCGGTAGGGAAGTTTTTAATGGCACTTCTGCAAACATAAGCCGCCTGAGCATAATTAAAAGCAGTTAGAGAGTGAGTAATATCTATAATATTCAAATCGGGCTGGTAACGTAATAACTGACCTTTGATAGCGCCCACAAGGAAATCCTTTTCGCTGATATCAGTAGTGAGGGTCAGTAAGGGCATTTTGAATAATTAATATTTTAGGGCTAAAGTTAAAGTTAATTTTTTATCAAGTATAAACTAAAACTATTGAAATTATTTTATAAGCTTCCCCTCTTTAAAGAAAAACCGGTAAGTTAATTTATCTGTAAGCGAAGCAAACAATTTATTCATCCAAACAGTCTGTTTCCCTTTAAAAGTAAGAATTAAAGTTCTTTTCCTTTTTTTGATTGCATGTAGAATATGTGTTGCGCAATTTTCCGCACTCATCAATGAATTTTCATCTAATGGGCTTTCTCCTTGAGCTACAGCTTTATCATTAAGAGCGGCGTTTCTGATATTGCTTTTAGTATATCCTGGACAAACCCACATTACATTTACATCGGCTTTCAATAGTTCCGTTCTTAAAGACTCCAGCCAGCCATTAAGTGCAAATTTACTTGCAGAGTAACCGCTTCTTCCTGGAAGACCTCTATAACCTGCAATAGAGGAGACGCCTACAATTGTTCCTTTTCTTTCCAATATAGAATGTAAGGCAAGTTTTGTACAATAAACAGCGCCTAAAAAATTAATATCCATGAGTTTTTTAATAACGGTTACATCTACATCAACAAATAGAGATTTCATTGATATACCTGCATTGTTAATTAAAATATCAATTCCTCCGTATTGTAGAATGGTTGACTCGATAAATAGTTTGCAATCATCATATTCACTTACATCGGCAACTACACAATGTAAAAATCCGGTAGGATGTTTTGATTGGAGCTCGTCAAGTTTGTTTTTATTTCTTGCACATGTTGCGATTTTAGCCCCGAGTGGAAGTAGCATTTCAATCAGAGATTTGCCAATACCTTCACTTCCGCCTGTAATTGCAACGATTTTGTTATTGAAAAAGTTATTCATTTTATATAATTAAGCAAAAGTAAGTGAGTATTAGCGCTATTTACAAAGAGTTATTCAATAATGTGAATAATAAATATCGAAATCTTTATAAAAAATTTGATTCAAATAGTGAATTGTCCTATTTTTGCAAACCTTTAAACAGGGTAATAGGAATTGGTAGCTCAGTTGGTAGAGCAATACACTTTTAATGTATGGGTCCTGGGTTCGAGTCCCAGCCAGTTCACAAGGAAGGTTTTACAGCAATGTAAAGCCTTTTTTTATG
>CALQJK010000205.1:0-3992 GCA_943330875.1 Chitinophaga pinensis | reverse complement strand
TTTTTTTTATCGTCAATTTGCTTATGCAAGATGGCGGTATCCGCTGCATATGATTTATCTACAAAAATATCGGTAAGTTTCATCTGAAGAAATTCTTCTTCTGAAAATTTATATTGTAAAATAGCAGCGTTATTTACTTGTAAAAAATGAAGCGTCTCTAAATTGATAATCCACATTGGTTGCGGACTTAACTGAAAAAGGGTACTGTATCTCTTCTCCGATTCTTCTAATGCGTGACTGGTTTTTTTACGCTCTATATTATACTTAATACTTTTATACAACGAAGTAGGAGTGATGTCATCTTTCAGGAGATAATCCGTAGCTTTTAAAGCTAATGATTTTATACTAAATTCAACATCGGCAAATCCAGTCAGGATGATAACAGGAATTTCAGGACAACAGGATACCACATCTTTAATCAAACTTTCCCCTCTTTTGTCGGGTAAGGTTAAGTCCAGCAATACTACATCCAACTGAAGATCATTGTTGTTAAGTATAATTATGGCTTCTGCATAGTTTTTAGCATGTGATACCTCAATTCTTTCAATCTGTTCTTCTAAATAATCTTTGATTAAAGTAAAATCTCCTAAATTATCCTCTATGATTAATACGCTTAAATTTGCAATTGCTTTCATGTTTTAATATCGTTCTTAAAGTTTGGTCACATGGGATAGTCGTAATTATTTTCTTAGTTGTTATAAAGCCAATTCTTACCGCTATTTATCAGCTACATTTTATGATTGGGCAACTTTGCAATAGTCAACCAGAATTCTTCAATTTTGGCCACTACATGTATAAAACTTCCAATGTCAACGGGTTTCATGATAAAGCAATTGGCATAGTTCTTATAGGAATTTAATATGTCTGTCTCAGAAGAAGAAGTGGTCAGCATGATTACAGGAAGTTGCTTTAAGGAATCATGAGATTTGATATACTGTAAAACTTCCTGGCCATTTTTCTTGGGAAGATTAATATCTAATAAAACCAAATCCGGCAAATTTTTAGGGTTGCTGTCTAACGTCGAATTGAAATAATCTATTGCAGCCATGCCATCTCTTGCTACATCAATCTGAGCAATTAGTTTACTTTCTTCAAAAGCTTCTTTTGTTAGAATAACATCTCCTTCATTGTCTTCTATCAGTAGTAATTTTATCGACTTCATTGGCATCTTTTTAAGGATTTATAATATCGGAGGTTGTTTTTTAGGAATAGTGAAATAAAAAGTACTTCCTTCATTTTCTTTTGAGGTCACCCAAATATCGCCCCCCATATTTTCTAATATTTTTTTGGTTAAAGCAAGTCCAATTCCTGTCCCATTAAACTCTTCTCTGTTGTGCAGACGTTGAAAGATAATAAATATTTTGTCAAAAAATTGCTCATTGATCCCAATTCCATTATCAGAGATACTAAATTCCCAGAAATCTCCTTTTTCGATTGTCTGAATGGTTATGTGTGGCGGCGTTCCCGCTTTGTTGTACTTCAAACTATTGCTAATCAGATTTTGAAATACTTGCCTCATCGGAGTTTTGTGGGAACTTATCGTAGGTAGATTATGATAAACAATCTCAGCGTGTAATTCCTCAATTTGCTTGCTGTGTAATATTTCAATTTCTTTGATAAGCTCATTAATATTAACCTCTTTTTCATTCTCCTCAGCTTTTCCAACTCTTGAATACTCGAGAAGATCTAATATAATTTGGCGCATTCGTTTTGCCCCATCTACTGCAAAGTAAATGTATTCTTTAGCTTTTTCATCCAGCGCGGGTCCGTATTTTTTTTCCAGTTGAGTGAGAAAACTGGTGACCATTCTCAAAGGCTCTTGTAAATCATGCGAAGCTACATACGCAAACTGTTCTAATTCGTTGTTGTTTTTTTTTACCGAGTCTAATGCTGCACTTAATTGTATTTCAATTTTTTTTCTGTCTGTAATGTCTAAGCCATATCCAATAACAAATTTGAGTTTATTCTTTTCGAAATAGGGATAGAAATGTCTCAAAATGTAATTTACAGATCCTTCTTTTGTAGGGTGTTCATCAATCCATACCACTTTTTCTTTTGTTTCAACCGCTTCTTCAAAAAGGTCCCATCTTCTTCTTGCATTAGTATCATCAATTCCTCTCATTTTTGTATAATCAAAATCATTTTTGTTTATAATCCATTCTCTGATTTCATCATTTTTAATTCCATGAGGATTGACGAAAAGATAATTATGATTTGGAGCAAATACAGCTATATCGGTTGGAATATTATTCAAAATGTCTTCGTTGAATTTTTTTTGACTTGCCATCTCTTGTTCTGCAATTTTCTTTTCAGTAACATCTCTGATGGCTCCAACCATTCTTAATGCTTTACCCTCATTGTCCCTAATTATAAACGCATTGTCTGAAACAAATGCATAAGTACCATTCGATTTCAAATACCGGTATTCCTGTGTCCAGTGTGTTCTTGCAGAATCAATGGTTTCAATGATACTATTTTGTATTCTTTCCAAATCATCAGGATGTATTTTTTCTTCAAAATTACTGATATGTTCCTTGCTTGATTTTATTTTATAACCGAATAGCTTTTGAAAAGCATCTCCGAAATGTACTTCTCCAGTTTGGATATCCCAGTCTATTATTGCCTCAGAAGTTGCCTTGTTTACAAATTCATACCGTTGATTGCTTTCTTCAAGTGCTGTTGTAATTTTTTTGATTTCCTCATTCGCATGCAATAACTCATTTTTTTGAAGACTTAAGGAATGAAGCAATTCCTTTAATTCCTCGTTTGCAATTTCTTTTGTTTTAAGAATATGCAACAAATCAATGAGTGGATTGTGTGGCGCATAATCTTTTACTTTAAGTCCGGAGGTATTGAACTCTTCAGTGGAATCAAACCATGGAGCTCCTACAAAAAGTAAATTTTCATTGTCATTTACCAATTCTAGTTGTCCTCTGAATTTCAATTTATGATGATTAACTGTTTGAAGAATCAACATTTCTGAACAAAGCAGGCTAATGCTGTCAAAGTCAAGCTTATCAGGTTGTGGACGATAGAAGGTAAAACAAGAATGAAATGATTTCTCTAAAGTGTCAGGAAAGATTTTTTTCAACGAAATCCCACAGTCAATTATGCTCAGACTTTTATCAATAAGAATGAAAAATGGAAAAATTTTGTTGAATCCAGCCAGGGTTAATGTAAAGTGATCTTTATTATTGTGCATTATCGTTCCAAATTACTTTAAAAACTTCATGATGGTCACCTTCATTTCTACTTTCAAGCGTTTCAATAAGTACACTTGTATCAAACAACTTCCCAAGACCTGATAATAAACCTTTTACGAAATATTCGAGACCTTCTCTTTTGGAATGATAATGAATATGAATACTATTTTCAAGTAAATGACTAACCTTAAACTCAGGTGGTGTCAGTTTAGGATAAAGCAACATAATGTGGTTATGAAAGGAAGGCAGATTTTCAAGAAAGTCTTTTAAATTCTCTCCGCCAGACTTCATTAATCCTGCATACTTTTCATTGGTCGTTTTTATAATCCACCATTCCCCAAAAGTGAATAGAACATCCTCCAGAGAAATCTTCATTTCTTCACTTATGGCAATCGCCAATTTGTAAGTAATAGCATCGTCATAAGTGTCATTGCTGATAAAATAGTCAATGTCAATTTGGCTGCGTTCTTTAATAAGAACCCATTTATCTTCTCCAAAAGTACTTTTGACTAATGCCTCTATAGATTTATTGATGATGCCATACATATAAAAATGATTTATTGCTATTAAAACATAACCATTTGCTGTAATAGTATCTTGAAATTAAATAATAATTCAGAATTGACAATAGTTATTTAATTTATCTTTTCTTGCATAAATGAATTGGTATGAGTCTTAATCGTTAGTTCCTTTTTAATAATTCAACCTTATCTGTTGGATTTTTAAATTATTACTTCTATCTTTAAAATCCAAATGAATATTAAAGTCTCGAATATTATATTCCATGAT
>CALQJK010000204.1:0-4011 GCA_943330875.1 Chitinophaga pinensis | reverse complement strand
GAAGGAAACTGGATAAGCAGAGCGCCATCATTAAAAAGAAAAGCGATCTTAATTGCAAAAGTACAAGATGAAGCAGGGCATGGATTGTATTTGTATTCAGCTGCGGAAACCCTTGGCACGAGCAGAGAACAAATGGTGGCAGATTTGAATTCAGGAAAGGCAAAGTATTCATCTATATTTAATTATCCTACACTAACGTGGGCGGATATGGGCGCAGTGGGCTGGTTGGTAGATGGCGCCGCAATTCTTAATCAAGTGATGTTGTGCAGAACTTCTTACGGACCTTATGCACGCGCCATGGTACGCATCTGTAAAGAAGAAAGTTTTCACCAGCGCCAAGGATTCGAAACATTACTAGTTTTAAGTAAGGGAACAAAGGAACAAAGGGATATGTGTCAGGATGCTATCAATCGCTGGTGGTGGCCAAGCTTGATGATGTTTGGACCAAAAGATAGCGAAAGTACAAACAGCGATCAAAGCATGAAATGGAAAATAAAGCGCAAAACAAATGATGAACTTCGCCAGCAATTTATAGACATGATTGTTGAGCAAATTAAATTGTTAGGCATGACGCTTCCTGATGCAAACCTTAAGTGGAATGAAGAAAGAAAACATTATGATTTTGGAGAAATAAACTGGGAAGAGTTTTGGAATGTAGTTAAAGGAAATGGACCCTGCAATAAACAAAGACTAGTCGACAGGAACAAAGCACATGATGAAGGCGCCTGGGTTAGAGAAGCAGCAATGGCGTATGCGGCAAAAAGAAAAAACAAAATAGCAACTAAAGCAGCTTAACATGAACATTCAAGTAAAGAAATTTTATTACGGGGATATTCCAGAAGAAAATACAGGCGGTACGAATCCTGAAAACAATCATCCACAAGAAATCTCCTGGCCTTTATGGGAAGTTTTTATTCGCAGTAAACAAGGCCTTGATCATAAGCATGCCGGTAGTTTACACGCAGCTGACGCCGCAATGGCTATTGAAAATGCCAGAGATGTATATACAAGAAGACAAGAAGGCGTAAGTCTTTGGGTAGTTGAAAGTAAATATATCCACGCAAGCAATCCAGATGATGCGGAAATGTTTTATGAACCAGCTGCGGATAAGGTTTACCGTCATCCCACTTTTTATGATTTGCCTGATGAGGTGAAGCATATGTAGTTAGTTGATTGGGTGAAAATCTGAATGGTTGATTAGTTGAGTGGTTTTTATCGATTAATAAAGAGATTAATCTCTTCAGATAATGATATTTTATTCTGAATTTTAAAAAAGAAGTCCGAGTAGATTGGAATTAAATAAAGCCAATGTACATATGGACAAAAATAGTTCTTTCACTACTCTTGAAGTTTGGAAAAGATCAAGAGAATTAAAAATTAAAATATTTTCCTAATGAAGAAAAGTATCGTTTATCGGATCAGATTGTTCGCTCTGCCAGAAGTATTTCGGCTAACATAGCAGAAGGACACAGAAGATTTTCATACAAAGATTAACTGCATTTTTGTATTATCTCAAGAGGCTCGTTAACTGAAACACTTAATCATGTTATCGACGCGTTTGATTGTAAATATATTTCAAAACAACAGCTAATTGAATTAGAGCAAGATCTAAATGAATTACACAAACTGCTAAATGGATACATTTCTTTTATAAGAAAAAACATAATTAAATGAATACCAATCAACCAATCAACCAATCAACTGGCTCACCAATCACCCTCTTAACTAATCAACTAATCAACCAAACTCTCCACTTAGCCGACACCGCCCTAATTCTCGGACAGCGCAATGGAGAGTGGTGTGCACATGGTCCTATTCTGGAACAGGATATTGCCATTACAAATATTACATTGGATTTAATCGGACAGGCAAGAAATTTTTATCAATATGCAGCAACACTAATCAATGAATCAGAAAATAAAAACGAAACAGAAGATTCATTGGCGTACTTACGTAATGAAAGAGATTTTAAAAATTTATTGATTTGTGAATTACCAAATGGAGATTGGGCACAAACAATTTTGCGTCAGTTTTTATTTAGTGTCTATCAAGAATTAGTATTAGAAAAATTAAAAAACAGCAGCAATGAACAATTAGCAGCAATCGCTGCAAAATCATTAAAGGAAACGCAATATCATGTAAAGTGGAGCAGCGAATGGGTAATTAGATTAGGAGACGGAACAGCAGAGAGTCGCGATAGAATGATAAAAGCAATTGACACGTTATGGATGTATACAGGAGAATTTTTTATTGCGGCAAACTACGAACTTACAGAAGTACATTTATTAAAAGAAACATGGCTTCAAAAAGTAAGGTCCATTTTTGAAGAGGCGACACTAACGGTACCAGAAAATATATTTATGCAATCAGGAGGAAAATCTGGCATACATACCGAACATTTAGGTTTTATTCTTGCTGACATGCAAATATTACAAAGAACATATCCAGGTGCGGAATGGTAAACTTTTTCCCTTGATAAATACAAAAGAAAATATACGCTCTTTACTCCAGCAGGTATGCGATCCCGAAATACCAGTTCTGACAATTATGGACCTGGGAATCGTAAGAGAAATTATTTGTACTAATGATAATGTTGTTGAAATTATTATTACACCAACTTATTCAGGCTGTCCTGCAATGGATGCCATTGCTTTCGATATAAAGATGAAATTAATTGAATCAGGATTTAAAAAAGTAACAATCACATACACGTTAAGTCCTGCATGGACAACAGACTGGATGTCGGAAGAAGGAAAAAACAAACTTAAAAAATACGGAATAGCCCCACCACAAAACATTTCATCCAGACTAAACAAATTACTTTTTGAAGAAGAAAAAAATATCGAATGTCCACAATGTCATTCAACGAACACAAAGCTATTGAGTCAGTTTGGTTCAACAGCTTGTAAAGCGCTCTATCAATGTATGGATTGTAAAGAACCTTTTGACTATTTTAAATGTCATTAATATCGTTAACTTTATTCCTATTCAATTTTGTTAGTTATGAACATACATATTTATTTGGAAGAAGCGGGCCAGGTTTCCATCGCATTTATCATTGGCGCCGTACTTGGATTGGAGAGAGAGTTTAGAAGCAAACCCGCAGGATTTAGAACAATGATTTTAATTTCAGTGGGTTCTTGTTTATATACAATTCTCTCTCAGGAATTGGGTGGTATATCAAGTAGCGATCGTATTGCAAGTAATATTGTTACAGGAATTGGTTTTATCGGTGCCGGAGTAATATTTAAAGAAGGGATTTCTGTAAATGGACTTACAACTGCAGCTTTAATTTGGGTTACCGCAGCATTGGGAATGGCCATTGGATATAAAAATTATCCATTAGCACTTGTTGTTACTATAATTGTTGTGGTGGCATTGTTTGTATTGGAACCTGTTCAACGTTTTATAAATAAATTTCACAGAGTAAAAGATTATAAGATAAGATTGTTGGAAACAGGAAATAATTTTCAACAAGACCTGGAATCTTTTTTTCAACAACATGATTTGTCCTTTCGATGCATGAAAGTGCTTAAAGAAAATAGTGATGCAATTTATACCTATCGGATTAGTTCGCCGGATAGAAATTATGATTTAGTAAATCATTTTTTATTAGATCATAAAGAGGTTAAAGGTTTTGATGTTTAATTAAAAAAACAATTGTAAGATGTCAAGTGTATTACTGGAAATAAAAAACAATGTCGGTCATATTACTTTAAACAGACCAGAAAAATTTCATTCCTTCAATAGAGAAATGGCGTTATTGTTGCAAGATATTCTTGATGAATGTGCTACAAATAAAGAAGTCCGTTGTGTTTATCTAACGGGTAGTGGTAAGGCCTTTTGTGCCGGACAGGATTTAGGAGAAGTAACCGGTGATAATCCTGCTACATTTGATAAGATATTAGCGGAGCATTACAACCCCATTATTACAAGAATCAGAAATATCCCCAAACCTGTTGTTTGTGCGGTTAATGGTGTGGCTGCTGGAGCCGGAGTAAATATTGCGCT
>CALQJK010000203.1:0-4014 GCA_943330875.1 Chitinophaga pinensis | reverse complement strand
GCTTGGTTTACTGGTGCTTGTAACATTACAACCTATAAGATTGAAGAGTTGTTAGGCACAAAATTACGAGCACTTTATCAAAGAAGAAAAGGAAGAGATTTATTCGATATGCATAAGTCGTTAGAACAGCTTCCTGATTTGAATAAAGAAGCGATTTTAGAATGCTATCATCAGTATATGAATTTTGTTGTAGATCATCCGCCAAGTAAAAAAATGTATCTTCAAAATATGGAAGCAAAAATGCAAGATGATGAATTCATTGGTGATATTGCTGGTCTAATCAGACCAACAGAACAATATAATCAGACTGCTGCGTTTGAATTAGTTAAGAAAAATTTATTGGATAAATTGATTTGAGAGGTTTCAAATCTCAGTAAAAAAATAGATTATTGAAACATGTTCTTACTTTTTATCCTTGTATCTCATTTGTACCCCGCCTCTGAAAACCTTTACTAATAAGGGTTTTAAAGTTTTGTATCGGCAAATGATATCGGTAAATATCTTTTTGTTTAACAATGGCACTTAAAAATCTATACGAATCTAGATTTTTAAGTACAACGTATAACTATTAAATTTGCTTGAAAATTTTCGTTTGCACAACATTATCCCATATATCAGTTTATTAGGCCTTTTTCTGCCAATGTTGATTTTGTTTTATAATAGAGGATTTAAAAGTACTAACCATTTTTTGGCAGGATTTCTGTTTTTTTCATCTTTATATCTGCTTGAATCCTTCACGTTTTTTTTTGCGGAATCAAGAAATTGGGTAGCTTTTTTTACCAATACGCATGCTTTTTTTTATTTAATTGGGCCGTTTGCTTTTTTTTATGTGAGGAGCATGTTGCGAGATAATAGCCAGCTCAACAATATAGATATTATACATTTTGTTCCGTTTGCAGCCACTTTTATCGGTTTTATACCGTATCTCTGCTCAGCCTGGAGTTATAAATTACTGGTTGCTGAAAATATCCAAAGTGAAAATTGGGATATGCAGCAGTTTCATCTCAATTTTATTATTCCTCACAAAGTTGATCAGGCATTGAATGTATTGCATATTTATTTTTATTCGGGTTCTTTGTGGTACCTGATATGGAAATATAAAAGAAGCAGCTCCAGCAGGATTTACAATGTGCCACAGTTTAAACTTATTCGTAAATGGCTTTTTATTTTCGTATTAATCATCACCATCATCACACTCAATTTCACTGTGACTATGGCGAACATGTGGATTTATGATGACAAATCCATTTTTTTGCAGAAGGCGAGTGGGGCTTTGTTGTTTGCCTCGATTGTTTATGTGAGTATGAATATGATTGTGATGTTTTTTCCTCAAATTATGTATGGGTTGCCGATAGAAGTAAAGGAGTCTTTGTTTGCCAATCATTTTCAGGAAACTCAAGTTGTGATGGAAGCTGCTCCTTCCGATTCAATTGCGGAGATTTCAGAAGAAGCCGTACCATCAGATACAGCAGAAAAAAAAGAACTTCCACTTTTATTTTCATCAGATTATATTGAGAAGATCGAAGCTGCCATCAATGAAATCATCAAAAATGAAAATTATCTGGAGCCTGAATTTAAATTATTAAATATTGCTTCAAAATCCAGTCTGCCTTCGCATCACCTGACTTACTATTTCAACACCATCCTGGAACTATCTTTCTCAGATTGGAGAAATAAATTAAGAATTGATTACGCCACCCAGTTATTAAAAAAAGGAAACTCAAATCATCTTACCCTGGAAGCCATTTCCACCAAAATCGGCTTTACTTCTCAAAGCACTTTTATCCGGGCTTTTAAATTGCATACAGGGAAAACGCCGAGTGAGTTTGTGAAGGGATTGTCGGTTTAAGGGTTTAATGGTTTTAAGTCGCTGCACTTGTTTAACGGACGAAGCGTTTACATTGCCCTCAAAGATTTAAGAATCTCAAAATAAAGTTCTTTACAACCATTTAACTCTTCAACCAGCGTTAGCGATTTAAAACCGTTAAGCTAGCGAAGCGGCTAAACCTCCAACCTCCAACTTCCAGTGTCAAGTTTTACCCATTCAAATTAAAATAATCCGTAATAAAACTGAAAAACTTCTTTTCATATTTAAATATGAAAAGGATTTCCCGCCCTTTTTTTAGGATTTCCCTGCTTTATTTTCAAAATTCGCAACCAATCCGAAATATACTATCACAAAAGCACTGGAATTACATCATCACAGTCGCGAATTTCATATTTAAATTATTTTTAATTATTAAAGAATATACCTTAGCACTGAAATATACATTTGCAACGAACTAAATCAAAACATTATAAAAATATCTTTCATGTTTCAAATTAATAGAGCCGCTAGTAGAGTTTTCTTCCTTTTATGCCTGATAATCGCAGCCTCCAACATCTATGCACAAGTAGGAGCAGGTATTGCCTTGCCTCATCCCTCTGCCATGCTGGATATAACCAGCAATAACAAGGGAATGTTACCTCCCCGTTTGACTAGGTCTCAACAAGAAGCCATCAAAAAACCAGCATCTGGACTCATGTTATGGTGTACTGATTGCGGCACTTCAGGGGAAATGCATGTTTATAATGGAGTAGCATGGACAACTTTGATTGGCTATAGTGACTTAACTTCTTTGGTATTCAATAATACCTTAGCAACATATGTAAATAACCTTGATACTACTGAAACCAGATTGACATTTGAACAAGATGCTGCTCGTAGTGGAATATTATCTGTTCCCTACACAGGTGGAAATTTTGCAAGTTATAGTACGCAAACCAGTACATCAATCGGTATACAAGGACTCACCGCTTCATTGCAATCAGGCAAGTTTGCTTCCTCAGGAAAACTTAAGATTAATATTTCTGGTATTCCAAGTGCTTTAGGCATTGCAAATTTTACATTCAAATTCGGATCAAATAATCAAACGGTTTCTGTGGATGTAAAAAGGATTAAGTACAGAGTTGGTGACCTCTGGAAAGACCAAAATTGTAATAACTGTAGAGTGGTCATGATTTCGGGAGAAAGAGATAATAAGCAATATGGTTTATTAGGTATCCCTGATGATGAGGCACGCCGCCTTATAGAAAAAGGTGATTGTCTTTTTGGTTGTCTAATTGGTGCGGTTAGCTGGAAAGACGCAACTGCCAATGCTAATAACTTAGTTCTTGGTCAACTTAGTGATTGGCGTTTAACTAGAAGTAGTGAGGTTTTTCCAGTTTGGTTGTATTATAAGTCCGCTGTTAGTTGGTTCGATACTGGGCTATGGACTAGCGATCCAGGAAAAACTTCAGGATGGTATTATATGCTAAAAAAAGATGATCAGTATCATTACATACATGAAGGTATTGTCCCAACTGGACTAAGCAAACGTGAACAATGGAGAACATATAATTATATACCGGTTTCAGATTTTGTTCATGATTACTAATACTATTTCTACAATTCCAACATAGTTAATTGTTAATACGCAATAATTTATACCAATGAAGTTGCTTTTTTTAAAGAAAAATAGAAAAAAGAATATAATAATGGAAAAAATAAAAAATAGACAGCTATTGAAATTCAACACAGTAAATTTCATATTTATTTTCTTTTTTCTGTTGAGCTTTAAATCACAAGGTCAAATTGCAATCGGCACTTCAACTCCTGATTCCTCTGCACAATTGGATGTATGGAGCAAGAATAAAGGGTTGCTTTTGCCACGCTTAACAGCTTCTCAAAGAGATTCAATTTCCAGTCCTGCTGCAGGATTGATGATTTGGTGTACCAACTGTGGAATGCAAGGTGAAATAGAAGTTTTTAATGGTACTTCTTGGCGTAATATGTTAGGAAATGCTACATCACCTGTTATTAGTATTTCATCAATAACTTGCCCTGTTGAAGTATCTCAAGATATTTTACGAATAGGACAGCAGTTTTCCAAAAATTTGCAAATTCCTTTTACTGCTACTAGTATTCCACCATATCCTGCTGGGTTATCAATCCCATCTAGGGGAGTAAGCGGCCTAACTGCCACGCTGCAGCCG
>CALQJK010000202.1:0-4068 GCA_943330875.1 Chitinophaga pinensis | reverse complement strand
GAAATGTTTAGAGTAGTAATAAAAGATTTATTACCAGAATTTAAATCTGTGGCAGGAAATAACAAGGTGGTAAATTTTAGAGCAGGAAATAAAATAAATCAATATAAATACCAAAATTAATATTCAGTTGACTAAATTAAATTTTATGAGAAGTCAGAAATTTCTGATAATACTATTGTTGTTGGTCTCAGAGGGGATCGTTGCACAAAACGCCAGATTTTCGCAAATTGGTTCAGCCCCAATACAGTTTAACCCTAGCCTCACCGGCCGCTTCGACGGAATGGTAAGATTTGGCGGACTATTTAGCTGGCAGCAGTCCGATATTGCAAAAATGCAACATCAGAACATCAGTATTGATGCTAAACTGGGAAATTATAAAAGCAGTGGTGATGATGAATCACCAAAATCAGTAGATGCAAGTAAGGAAAAACCTACTAAAGAGGGGAAAGATGAGATTTACAAAAAGAACAGGTCCTATGGTTATTGGGGTCTTGGCCTTAACTACTACCATTATGGTTACGCAAAGGGACCTGCAGATGCATCTTTTTATTCTGCTTCTCTGGCCCGTCATTTTTACAATAAAAGCAATAAGTTTTATGGCTTTGGAGTTCAAGGTACTTACGCAAGTGGAAAACTTGATGAGACCAAGGGAACTGCTTACGACAGAGAAATTTCTGGCGGCACTTTTCCTTATCCAAGAAGAGTAAGCGCAGGATATATTGGTCAAAAAAATTATGTAGACTTTAATGCTGGAGGTTATTATGGAATGGTAACCGATGCCGTTATGTTTGAATTAGGCGGTTCATTATCTCATCTTTTTTACCCTAAGAATGATGTTTATAACCTTGACACAGAAACGAAGTTACGCCATAGAATTACCGCTCATTCATTACTTCGCTTGAAATTAAACAGCAAGTGGGGTATTGTACAAAAAAATATGTACTGGCAGGAAGGGTTGTATTACCGCAGTTCTAGCCAACATCAAAATGACACATTAGATTGGGATAAAGAAATTGTAGCATTCTGGTCCGGCATAGATTTTTATAAAATAAATCCATTGAAAAATGTCAATGTTAATTTTGGATTTTATACACGTTCTTTCAGAACATTGATGCCATGCTTAAATGTCAATTTCGGAAAAATTGCAAACTTGCGTTACTCGTATGAAACGCCTATTAATTCAAACAAATTCAAGGCGTATACAGCAAAACGCAGTGAACTGGCTTTGATTTTAACTTACAAACGTTATACTAGTCCAGGCACAAGATTCTATAAGAAAACAAATTTCTGGTAAAAAGCATCTCATAAAAAAACAATGATTGTATAAGTCGGGTTTAATGTTTATCAAAAATAATCAGGTGAATATAAATAGCGAATTCAATCAGCAAAAAAGTTAAAAACACAAAAGATACACGATGAAAAAAATATTTATTCAAGCTCTGGCATTATTGGGAACTATAAACGCATTTGCACAGCCTGCTTTGGAAAACCTAGGAGCAAAAGTTAATACCACTTACTCGGAGGTTAGACCAACAATTTCTGCCGATGGTAAAACACTATATTTTGTTGTTGAAGGAAATCCTAAAAACACCATGTATAAAAATGATAAACTTGCACAGGATGTTTGGTATTCAGAACTTGATGATTCTGCTGCCTGGGCTCAGTCAAGACAATCTGCTGCTCCAATCAACGGTTTAAAAGACAATGCAGTGTTTTGGGTTTCACCAGATGGTAACAGGATTTTAATAAGAGGTGCTTTTGATAATGGAAAGTATTTGGGAAGAGGATTTTCTTTGAGCAATAAAGTAGAAGGCGGATGGTCTAATCCTGAAAGATTAAAGATTAAGGGCTATAACAAAATGGCTGTTGACAGATATTCTGGAGCTTCAATGGCTAATGATGGTAAAACTTTATTACTCTATTTTTCTGAAGAAAAAAACAGTTTTCTCAATGATATTTATGTAAGTAAATTAAATGAAGAAACAGAAGAATGGTCTACACCAATGAAGTTGGGAGCTGATATTAATACAGATGATTACGATGAAATTACTCCATCAATTGCTTCTGATGGTGTTACACTTTATTTTTCGAGTAACCGTCCGGGTGGTGTAGGAGATTATGATATCTGGATGAGCAAAAGATTGGATGATTCATGGAAACACTGGAGCGATCCTGTAAACATGGGCGATTCTATCAATACAAAAAAATGGGATGCTTATTTTTCTGTGGATGCCAGAGCTGAATATGGATATTTGGCTACTACTCAAAATGCAATTGGCGGTACAGATCTTGCAAAAATAAAATTAACCGAATCACAAAAACCTAAAACAGTTGTTTTGGTTTATGGTAAAGTATTTAATGCCATTACCAAAGAACCAATGAATGCACAATTGTTTTATGATGTTGTGCCTGGCGAATCAAGCGAAGGAAATGCTATTTCAAATCCCGAAGGTGTTTATAAAGTTACTTTGCCTTATGGAAAAAAATATAGCATCCGCGCATCTGCAGATAAATTTTTCTCTGTAATTGACACTTTGAATTTAAGCGAAAATGGTGTTTATAAAGAAATCCACAGAGACCTTTATTTATACCCTGTAGTTACAGATGGTAAAGTATTGCTTGATTCAAATGGCAATGTAATCAGAACAAGTATCGACAGTTTAGGGTCAGATGGTTTAGATAGTCTTGCCGAAGGTCAGATATTGACAACAAATAATATTTTGTTTGATTTTGGAAAAACAATTTTACGTTCTGAATCTTACAAAGAGCTTGATAAAGTAGCAAGAATGTTGAAAGCAAATCCAGGAATGCAAATTGAATTGTCGGCTCATACAGATGCTATTGGTGGATATAGTGCAAATCTTAAACTTTCAAATGACAGGGCTAATGCATCGAGAGAATACCTTTTATCTAAAGGTGTTCAGGCCGATCGCGTGACAGCAAAAGGTTATGGAGAAACAACTCCAGTTGGGTCAAACCAAACTGAAGAAGGTCGTCAGGCAAATAGAAGGGTTGAATTTAGAGTTATTAAGAAGTAGAATCGTTGTAAATCATAAACTAAATACAAATCCTGTTCATTAATTTGAGCAGGATTTTTTTTGAGAGCGTCATTGCCTTGTTTAAATAAAATAAAAAAAGAATTAATTGAAAGCGGCACATTAATTCTGCACATGGGATAAACTTCAACCCGGATTTTGCAGTTGGAATCGCGATGAAAGTAAAAAAGGGAATAAAGACGGGTGGTTAAGCCGACATTTTGGACGAAAGCATAATGAATTATGTTGAGCATTTTACCATAATGACAGAATGTATTCAGGCAGAGCAAGGGATCTGTCAATGCCTGAATACATTAGCCATTCGCACATTCGTGGCTAAACCATCCGCTATAAACCTTCGTGTTTTTTCTTGCCTTTGCGTCTTCGTGGCATCCCTATCCAAAAAAAATCACCTCTGCGCAAACTCCTTTTACACCTTTCTCTGCGGCAAAAACCTTCGTGTTTCTTCGTGCCTTAGCGTCTTCGTGGCATCCCTATCCAAAAAAAATCACCTCTGCGCAAACTCCTTTTACACCTTTCTCTGCGACAAAAACCTTCGAGTTTCTTCGTGCCTTTGCGTCTTCGTGGCGAAACCCTTTATCCTTTGCGCCTTTCTCCAGGTAATGAAAATCCAAAAGTTGTTCCCACATCAATCTTGCTTCTTACATGAATGGTTTGCTGGTGAGCTTCAATAATATGCTTGCAGATGGCTAATCCTAATCCGCTGCCGCCAACTTTTCTGCTTCGTGCCATATCTGTTCTGTAAAATCTTTCGAAAATTCTAAGCCGGTGTTCTTCGGCAATTCCTGATCCATCATCACTGACTTCTATCAAAATATTTTTGCCGTCTACTTTGTAAAAACTGGCTTCTACTGTTCCATTATTTTTCCCGTACTTAATTGCATTGTCAACGATGTTTATAAGCACCTGTCTTATTTTTTCTTTATCGGCATAAACAGACAAAGGAACTTCACAACCTTTTTTGATTGAGCAAACAATTCCTTTTTCTTTTGATTTTAAATATAGAGAATCG
>CALQJK010000201.1:0-4084 GCA_943330875.1 Chitinophaga pinensis | reverse complement strand
TATTTTTTATACTTATAAATTAAGGTGTCGGTTGACCAATATTAGTATAATCCCACACTCTATCAAGTGACAAACTCCATTGTTCTGGATCCCAAGTTGATGTTGGGGTTGAGATAGATGATTTTCTTTTAATTGTTCTGTTTCGCGTATCATTTTGCCCTGCTATTGTCCAATTTATATTATTTCTTGCGCTTGAGACTCCGCCATAATAAGTAGCGTTTACTCTTGAGACGAGTGGACTTCCAAATACATCAATAATTTTATAACTATTTCCACTTAATACATGAGTGCCGGCTGCATCTTTTTTAAGTAGTGCTATAGCACTGTTTCCACTTAATTGTAAAGGAATAGATGCATTTGCATTTAAAGTACTAGCTGTTCCCCAAATTACATTATAGGGTAATTTGCTTTTATCAGCACCATTAGATAAAATGATGTAACAATATTTTGCAACTACATTCCCACTTAAGATTAAATAATTTGCAGGATCTAAAAAGCTCCAAGAAGCTAAGGTCCCAGAATCAGCAACTGCCTGATAGCCGATTGCATAATCGCTTAAGTTAATATTCGATCCGGTAGGATTATATAATTCAACATAGTGATTTCGGACTCTTGTACCATTAGGTATTGAATCCGTGAAGGTTGCCGTACTGATTTCAGAAATCAATAAGTTTGAAGACGTGTCGGTGGCAGATGTGCTAGTTAAACTCATCCAACTAGAACCATTGTATCCCTGCCACTCGCCTTTATTGCCACAGTTAGTGCAATAAATCATTAATCCAGCTGCAGGATTTGAAATGGCATTTCTTTGTGCATAAGTCATACGAGGTGGAAGAAATCCTTTTGCGCTATCTTTTACTTCCAAGGCGGCGCTTGCATCTGGAGTAATTGTCCCAATTCCAATATTTTGTGCGTTTGAATGATTAGCAACAAAGGCAATCAAAATAAATAGAAGTTTAAATTTCATAGTATGGGTATTTGTAGTTTTAATTGATTCAGATATATAAGGTTCTTTATTTTGTGGTTATTAAAATCTTCTGTGTCGAAATAGTTCCATTCGGTTGAATTATTTTTAATAAATAATTGCCTGAAACTGTATTCTTTGGTAAAACAACTTTTATTGAACCATTGTTTACAGATATATTATAGGTCTTATTAAAAATATTCTTTCCTTCAATATCAAATAGCATAATGCTATAGAGACCTCTTAGAGTATTCTCAAATTGTATGTTTATGATATTATCTTTTACAGGATTGGGATAAACAAAAATATTGTTTTCGTTATTTAAAGCATCCAGTTTTACAATCCTGCTATATTGTATTTGTCCATCATTGCTGATTGCTTTTACCCTATAATAATTTACACTCGTTTTTGCATTGATGTCATTAAAAGAATAATCGTAACTCAAACCATTATTACTTTGTGGTTGCTGACTTTCCAATGTAATAAAACTTAATCCATCATCTGCCCTTTCTATTTCATAATGATTCAAATTGATTTCATTTTCAATTTTCCATTTTATAGTTGCTGTTTTATCTTCATTTCTTTTTGCTTCAATTGAAATAATTTTTACCGGAAGTGTTTGAGCAGTTTTAAAAGCAATAAAAAATCGGTCTGAAGCGTAAGAGGCAATATCATTGTTGATATCAAAATTAACTGATGATAAGTTTATTAAACTAACAGGTGTGGTTATATGTAGATAATTATCAACCAAGTAGCCCGACAAATTGTTTGTATAAAAATAATCAGGAGTAATTTCAAATTTATACGACCCTAATTTCATTTGAGTAATCGCATAGTGCAAAGTATCGCTATCGTTCAACACGCTTCTTGCTTCAATAGCTAAATTTTTATCCGCAAATTTAATAGCTATGTTTTCAGAAGGGTTGAAGAGTTTTAATGCATCGGAAGTATTTACATTATTGGAATAACTGGAATCAAAAAGATGCAATACTCCATCCATCAATGCAAATTCATTATTCACGTTTTTAAACATATTGATTCTGATGGAACTTAATTGACCAGGAACTCTTGAAACCAAATTACTTCCTGTTGCTTTATCTGTTTCACGAAAAGTTATTGATCCGGGACCGTTATTGGTATGTACAAAAAATCCTTGACCTGATTCAATATTTGTATTCGTCCCGCTATAACTAGCACCGCCTGGAGCAATTTGTATTTGTCCATTTGAAAGCATTTTAAAAGTTTGAAATCCTCCATAACCTATACTATTGGTAGCTAAAGGATCCCATAAATAATAAGAACTATCAAGCCCAACTGTCGTTACATTTTTCAATGAAATAGCCGAAGGATATGGATTACCTATTGCTACAAACTGATTTCCGGCGGTACCTAAATTATTCCATGTAATATCTCCACTATTTAAACTTCCTTTTTCTCTTAGCACTGTAGGATTTGACGACTGACCAAAGCTAGTAACAGTTCTATCTCCTCTTACAAAAACCATATATGCTTTTGCGGTATCAAAACGAATTTTTGTTGAAAGAATACCTTCCCAATTGTTTGCAACCGGATTATATGTTTTTACAGATGGTGTGGATGTTTGTTTATCAAATCCACTATCAGACCATACAGTTGACCCTCCGGTGATTTGTATACCATAACCCGAAGGCTTATAAGACGAATCAGTTGCGCCTTCTTGCCAAGCTTGTTTTATGGTTTGATAATCGTGTTTTGTTGGCATATACATCAATCTCCATGCTTTTTTATTTTGGATATATCTTTCTGTAGTAACGTTTCCCAGTATTTCGTTTCCGCTATAGGAACCATTTGAAGTTATATCGGCCACACATGCTGTATTCGATGCGGTTGAGGAGATTGTCAAATTGTTGTTCGTTGTTAATGTAACATTACTCGCACCAAAATTTAATACTCCGGCAATTTTTAAAGTGTCGTTTACTCCAGATAGTGAAACACCTGAGCTATTGCTTAATTTTAAATCTTTTATCGTTTTATTTTTAAAATAAGTTCCTGAAAGAACTTGAGCAGCTGTTCCATTTATTTCTAATGAACCATTCGTTATGTCTATACTTCCGTTATTGTTGGTGATGCTACCACTTACTCTTAAAAATTGATTATTTACTGTTAACAATGCAGAGGGTTGGAGAATTATATTTCCAGTCTGACAAGTGGAATCAATATTTACATTAATAGCATTATCAACTTTTAAATTGGGAATGGTATTTCCGTTCATATTAATGTTCTGCTGGATGGTGCCATTTAGATATAATGTACCTTTTCCGACTATACTATAATTACCCTTAACATTATGTTGCTTTACAAATAAAGTAGAAGCGGAGTCAATGAAAAATTTTGAGTTGTTGATATATAGCTGCGCTTTCACTACAGATGTGGTGAGAGTTAAAACAGTCAATACAACTATTTTACTTCGATATAAATTATTCTTTAAACCCATTAATACTTTTACCTATAATTTTTTATTCCTACAATTGTGCTACTCTTTTAAATCCATTTTTTAATCATTCACATTGAGCAAGACTATGAAATGTAATAACTTATTTTTAATTTTTCTAATTATGGGGTTGGCTGACCTACATTAGTGTAATCCCATTGTCTAAATACGCTAATTATCCATTGCGAGTTATTTGTATCTGTGCCTCTGCTCAAATTCCAGTCGGTAGTTGGATTGAAAACTGTCGACTTTCTTTTGAATGTATTATTTCTGGTATCAGTAACACCGCCTGTTCTCCAAATAAAATTATTACGTAAACTAGAAGCGCCAGTGGCAGTTGATCTTGGAACAAGTGGACTTCCAAATACATCAATTATAGCATAAGTGTTCCCGCCTAATGTATGCGTTCCCGCGGTACTTTTTTTCAATAAAGCAATAGCACTATTTCCACTTAATTGTAAGGGTTTGGAAGCATTGGCAGTTAAAATACTCGACGTCCCCCATGTAGTTTGATGTGGTAAATTCACTTGGTCTGCGCCATTTGATAATATCACATAACAAGATCTTGTATTGATATTCCCACTAAGAATTAAATAGTTGGCAGCATTGGTAAAGTCCCAAGCTGATAATGTTGTAGTATCACTAACCGC
>CALQJK010000200.1:0-4098 GCA_943330875.1 Chitinophaga pinensis | reverse complement strand
AGTTTCCTGAAATTTGAAGCATGCACAATTATTTTTTCATGGTTGGGTGCAATTAATTTCTTGAATGCAGCAACCGGTTTTTTGTTAAATCTATGGATGTCTACAAAATTATGTATCACTTCAATGGGCTTAGTAATCTTGAAGTTTCGGTAAGTTTCTTCTTTGAGGTTTTCGGATACAGCAGTTAGTACATCACTTTCTTCCATAGAAAAAGTAACTACGGGGCTATAAGTTTTATCTCTTCCTACTAAAGTAATATCTGTTCCGTGAAGAGTCGTTATGACAGGGAGTTTTTTTCCTTGCTTGGCTAAAATTTGTTTTGCCATGTAAGCGGCTGAGGCATGAGGAATGGCATAATGTACATGAAGTAAATCAATATTATTATTGTTCACAACATCTACCATTGCACTAGCTAATGCTGTTTCGTAAGGAGGAAAATCAAAAAGGGGATAGGTGGGCACCCTTACTTCATGATAAAAAATATTGGCATGAAATCCACTTAATCGAACGGGTTGCTGGTAGGTAATAAAATGTATATTATGGCCTTTTTCTGCTAAAGCTTTTCCAAGTTCTGTAGCTAATACACCACTTCCGCCAAATGTTGGGTAACAAACGATTGCAATATTCATACTTGCCAATTAATTGTGTTGTGCAATTTACTGATAATAAATACAAACTCATTAATACTGTTCACGGCATAAAAATTGTTCAGCATTGATGGTTTATTTTCCTGCATAAATTAAAAAGATGGCAGGTTCTTTCGGTAATTCAGGTTTTTTTTGTTTCCACTCTGCAATCGATTTGGTTTTAATAGTTTCGTTTGAAGAAGTGAGGTTAAAGGCAATGCATAATTGTGTTGTATTGTTGCCATGATTGATAAGACTTTCGAGGAGTTGGTTATTTCGATAAGGTGTTTCAATGAAGATCTTAGTGCTGTTGTTTTTCATTGAACTAGTTTCCAGTTCCTTTATTTTTTTTATTCGCTCACTGTTATCGATAGGGAGATAGCCAATGAATTCAAATTGTTGCCCGTTCATTCCAGAAGCCATTAAGGCAAGTAAAATAGAATTTGGTCCAACAAGTGGTTTTATGTTACAATTTAATTGCTGTGCTATTGCCACTAACTCCTGACCAGGATCGGCAACGCCTGGACATCCTGCCTCACTCATGATAGCAATGTTTTTATTGGCTGCAATCGCGGATTTTAAATTTGTAATTTGTTCGCCTTCCACTTTATGAATAGTATGCCATTCAAAGGAATCAATGATGATTGACTTGTCCATTGATTTTAAAAATCTTCTAGCGGTTCTTTCATTTTCAGCAAAGATTACGGTGCAATTTTTTACAGCATCCATAACATAGGCAGGAATGGTTTCAATGGCCTGTTCCGCTAAAAAAGTAGGTATGAGATATATGGTAGACATGTTATAATGCAATGATTTTATTTTTCTTGGCATGATGCAAACTAAGTGTAGCAGCAATTACTGCATAGCTTGGTGCGAATACCCAACCAATAAAGGGTAATGCATGAAACAAATAAAACACGACTCCATTTCCAATAGCTAATCCACGGTGGTGACTAATTACATCTACGCTATTTGCTACACTTAATTTATTTCTTTCCATACTATAATCCAGCATAGAAAATCCTAAATAAAAACAATCAATAAACAACACAAACATTGGCGCTGCCCATCCGATTATTGGAATAAATGAAAAAAGAAATAAGGCAAGAACATAAACTGTCTGCCATGAAAAATTCCGAAATGCCATTTTTGACCCGCGTATAATATCTTTTAGCAATTGAGCATAATTGATCTTGAATTCTTTATTTTCAAGAATACTTTCCGTTTTTTCACTTAAATAAGCAAAAACAGGCGAACCAATAATTAAGAAAATAAATTTAAAAAGAGAGAAGTAGAAAAACAAGAGCAGCAATCGAATAAAAATTTGTCCGACAATAAAAAAGAAACTCAGCCAGGTATCTTGCATTTTTTCAAGCCATGATTTCGCGCCTGAGTTAATCAACATCCATTCTATTGCCGAATTACTTGATGTCCAAAAGAAAGAAATGCCTGTGATAAATAAAAACGTATAAATTAAACCGGGAATGAGAATCCATTTCCACAATTTGTGTTCTTTGATAAATTGATGTGCATCAAAGTAAGACTGTACAGCTATAATGATTTCTTTCAGCATGAATCGTTGTTTAAAAGAACACTGGTCCTGTGATACAGATCAACTGTATATCTTAATCAAGTGTCTGGTCAGTTAAAATTTAGGACAAGGGATGCCTTTATTATCGGGAGGTCGTTGGATGTAAATGATGGAGAATTCAGTACCACCTTTTGATAAGGATGCTGATTTTAAACCACTGGTATTGATGTCATATGTAGCGCCTATTCTTAATCCTCCAATTTCAAGACCAATATAAGGAATGATGGCATCTTTTAATCTCATCCATGATCCTACATAAACACTCGTTGGCGTCTCTGATTTCGAATTGATATTGTAAGCTATGGCACCACCCAATACAGTTTCACTTGATTTACTTTGAGATTGATGAATTAAGGAAACATTCAAATCCATGGCGTCAGAAAGTGGAAAAGTGCCGCCACCATGAACGGTTACACGACTTGACAAATTCCAATTATTATCTTTGAAACTTACTTTTGGTTTGTTGATATGATACATTGAAAATCCAAAATAGAAATTGTTTTCTCCATTGCTGGAACCAGAGTATAAAAGTCCGGCATTAAAATCCGTATAGCTTCTGTTATTTCCTGTTAGAGGATTTACGCCGATGTATTCTCCTGAAGTTCCCTGAGCAAATCCATTCTGTTGCAATTCATCTTCAAAAGTAAGCTTTGTGATATCCAGCGACATGCTAGAGAAAGAGGCCTGGAACCCTGCTCCAATGGTATTCCATCCATCTTCATCAAGAGCTTTATGATAAGAAAGAGATAGCGATCCATAATTGAGCTTTAATGCGTTATTGGCGCTGGCATCAGACAATCCGGAAACACCTACTCCAAAAACATCTCCCTGAGGCAACATTTTTTGCATAATGGGAAAATCAATAGAAGCACTTGTGGTTACATATGCTTTTGGTATAGAAGGCCATTGATCTCTATGATTGGCAGCTAATCTCCATAGTCCATCAAACTTACCGGTGAATGCAGGATTCAGTGTTAAAGGAGAGGCAAAGAATTGTGAAAAGTGAGGATCCTGAGCCGACGCACTAATAGAAAGCAAGATGAAGCAAAATAGTTGTAATAGTTTTTTCATTGTCTTAAAAAATCAAGTCAGTAAAGATAGTCAAATAGCCTTAAATCTATAGCATATTAATGGAAATTCGGATGCAAAGTCTATTGTTATGGTACGAACCAGGTACGAACCATGGCATGGTACTATTATTGTTGAATTTTACTTCCATAGGCCAAATCCCCTGCATCACCCAATCCTGGTACAATATAGCCCTTTGACGTAAGCTCCTCATCTATATCTCCACACCAGATAATCGCCTCAGGGAAAGATTTTTGAACGTGTTCAATGCCCACTGTACAAGCAATAGCACAGGCAATATGGATTTCTTTAAATTGACCGACTTCTTTCAAATGTTGTATTGATTTTACAAGTGAGGCACCTGTAGCCAACATTGGGTCACTTATAATAATCACCCTGTTTTCCAGATTAGGACAACTTAGGTATTCCAGACTGATATCAAAGCTTCCATCTGGATTATGTTTTCTGTAAGCACTCAAAAAAGCATTATCTGCTTTATCGAAATAATTCAGTAATCCGTTGTGCATCGCCAATCCTGCTCTTAAAATAGTAGCCAAAACAGGTTGTTGCTTAATCACTTTTGATTTATTTTCCCCTAAAGGTGTCTTGACAATTTTTTCGGTAGATTCCAGTTTTTTACTGATTTCGTATCCGATCACTTCTCCAATTCTTTCCAGGTTTCTTCTAAAACGAAGTCTGTCATGTTGAACTTCAACATCTCTTAACTCACTTACCCAATTACTTACCAATGAATGCTGAGCGCTTAAATTTATGATCATTATTTATGATTTACTTAGTTGACTATTTATTTGT
>CALQJK010000199.1:0-4145 GCA_943330875.1 Chitinophaga pinensis | reverse complement strand
CTCTGCTCGTGCCAAGGGTTTCCGCAGCTGAATACAAATACAATCCATGCCCTGCTTCATCTTGTACTTTTGCAATTAAGATCGCTTTTCTTTTTAATGATGGCGCTCTGCTTATCCAGTTTCCTTCCGGAAGCATGCCTACAATTTCACTATGAGCATGCTGACTGATTTGACGCAGATTTGTTTTACGATAGGCTTCTGGCATCCAGTCTTTCGGTTCAATTTTAATTTCTGAATCAATTTTATTTTGAAAAGAAATTTCTAAATCATGTATCGACATAGAGAAATATTTATACTTCAAATGTATGAAAAAATACGATGAAAACTAACAATCGTTAGTATAAAACCCTTGTTTGTGAAAGATTTATTTTATATCAAAATCAATAACCACTTTTTCTGTGGTAGGATGAGATTGACAAGTGAGAATAAATCCCTGTTCTAATTCTTCTGGTTCTAATGCATAGTTAACATCCATTTTCACCTTTCCTTCAACCAGCTTTGCTCTGCAGGTACAACAAACGCCTCCTTTGCAGGCATATGGCAAGTCCGCTCCTTCTTGTAATGCAGCATCTAAAATATTATTGCCGTTGTAGGAAAGATCAAAGGAAACTATTCTCCCATCAAGCTTTATGGTAACATTGCTTTTTGGACCGGTTGAAACTATTGTTTCTTCTTTTATGTTTTGAGTGTTGTTTTTTTGTCCTGGTGTTGTAAATAATTCAAAATGTATATTATTTTTTGCTATTCCTTTGTTTTCTAAAAATTCCTCTGATGAAAAAATCATTGCTTCGGGACCGCACAAATAAGCTGCAGCAAAATTATTGTAATCAACGAGTTTGTTTAGTGCAACTAATTTATTTTCATCAATTCTTCCATAAAAAATATCAGCATCCGTTTTTTCTCTACTTAAAATATTAATAAAAGTAAACCGCTCCATGTACTTGTTTTTTAAACTTTCTAATTCCTCAAAGAAAATTACGCTACTACGATTTTTACTTCCATATATCAAGGTGAATTGACTGTCTTGTTGAGTGTTGAGCGTATGTTTTATGATTGAAATAACAGGAGTGATACCACTTCCGGCCGCTATAGCCAAATAGTTTGGATAAGCCGATGCGTTTAAATGAGCATTAAATTTTCCTGATGGAGGCATTACGTTTAATGTATCATTAATCCTCAACGCTTCATTGGCAAAAGTTGAAAATAATCCACCATCAACTTTTTTGATGGCAATTTTTAAGTTGTTTTCATAGGGAGCGCTACAAATAGAATAAGAACGTCTTACTTCTTCGCCAGCAATAATTTTTTTAATCGTGAGGTTTTGTCCTTCTTTGTATAAAAACAATTCTTTTAAATTGTCAGGAATGGAAAAACAAACAGAAACGCATTCAGCAGTTTCTTTTACAATTTCTATTATTTTTAATTCGTGAAAGTGTGTGGACATTTTTACTTATTTAATTAATCCATTGATGAGATGATCTATAATATTGCTTTCTAACTCTTTGCTATTAATGTTATTTTTTTTTCTTTGCCAAAATTCTACGCTTCTTACAGCTGATAAAATAGTAAGAACAGCAATATTAGGATGAATATTTTTTAGCTCTTTTTTTTTGATCCCCGTTTTAATTATTTCGACCAGCCTGCCTTCATAAGAATTTCTTTGAAGAAGAAAATTACTAAGAAATGGTTCTCTTAATTGTTTCCATTCATGATTAGCTACATACACTTCATCATGATTGTTAAGCATCATCTCTATATGAAACCCGATGACCTCTTTTAATTTAGTAACCGTAGAAACTGCTTTTTTTTCTACCTCAGTCAGAGAAACCGTAAAATCATTGGCCACTTTAAAACAGACCGTTTGTAACAATTCGTTTTTGGAACCAATATGGTTATAAAGACTTGACGCTTCTACGCCAATACTTTCAGCAAGTTCTCTCATTGAAGTTGATGCAAATCCTTTTTTTCGGAAAAGCCCAGCTGCTTTTTGAGTGATCGCATCTTTCTTCGTTCCATTTTTAGATGCAAGTATTTTTGCCATTTTATCTTTTTTGCAAAACTAACACTTATTAGTTTAATGCCTATTTTTCTGTTTATTGTAAATAGCCATATGAGGTCTTTTTTTAACGTAAATCTCTTGTTTTTCAATCTATAACATATAGGTGATTTACTTATATGCTTCATGGTTTAATGAACAATTTCATAATTAATATTAAAATAATCTCTTAAAAGTTATGAGAATTGGAAAGGAATATTAATTTTGTACTCGACTTCTGAATTAATCCTCTTACAACTATCTTATCTAAAGCTTCGATGTGAATTTTTTGGTGCGCAAAGCATAGGCTTTGATCAATAAAGTAATGTAATGGGAACATGATTTATATATAATTAATAACTACCTCGTAAAGTTTTTCTTGTGGTTTCAGAGGTAAGCAAGGCCTGTGATTTCTATCATGGGCCATTTTTTTACCCGAATTTTACAGTTGGAATCTTAGTGGGACAAAAAAAAGGAATCGTTTTTGTCGATTCCTTGTATAAGTAGTTTAGCGTTGGTTTTTTATTTTATTCTAGACCAGTTTTCACCGCTTTTAATACGATAAAGTGTCATTTCGCTAACGCCATATTTTGTAGCTAATTGCTTATAGGTTAATTTTCTTTTTGGATTATTTATGGTATCTTTTATCGCTTTTACTTGAACAACGGTAAGCTTCAAACCTACGGTACGAGTAGCTTGACGTTTTTTATATGCGATTTTTAAAGGGCTATTTTGCTGGTGTTCGCTCACATCCTCTAATGAAGCCCATTTTAAATTTTTTGCGCTATTGTCAGTTTTTTTATGATTGACGTGAATAACATACTTTGTTTTTGGTGATTTTTTCTTACAAAATAATTTTGCGATTTCACGGTGAAAATAGATGGTTCCGTTGCCATCTTCAACATGTAAATTGAGGGTACGATAACCGGAGGTAAGAGAACCGTTTAATAGATTACCATCTTTTGCAACAGATTCAAAATAACTGGCAGCACGTCCATGATTTGAGACTGCATAGTTCTTTTTTAGGTTTTTGTAACCTGAAAACTGCATTTGTTTCCAAATTTCTCCTGGAATTTTTTTAATCATCGTACTTGGTTTTAAATGTTTGGTTATTGTTTAGATTTTTCACAAATACTCAAAAACTGTGAATCGGTAATAAATATAATTAATTTTATAGTTAAACGTTCAACATTTTTAAAAAATCTTCTTCTGAAAGAATTTTAATACTAGAGATTTTTTTGGCTTTCTCCAGTTTGCTTCCTGCATCACTTCCGGTTACGAGATAGTTTAGCTTGCTGGATACGCCTCCGAGGATTTCTCCGCCAAGTTTTTCCACCATTTCCTCCGCCTCGCTCCTTTTTAATGTAGACAAGGTTCCTGTGAATAAAAAGTATTGACCGGTTAAATTCCCTAAAACGGGAGCCGTGGATTTTTGTTCTAAAGAAACGCCCAAATTAGCTAGTTTGTGTAGCAGCTTTATATTGTCGTCATTTTTAAAGAATTCATGAATGCTTTGAGCAACTTTCACACCCACATCGTCCATTTGCATCAACTCTTCTTCACTCATACTTTTTAAATCAAGAACACTATGGATTTTTTGGGCTATTGTTTTAGCCGTTGTTTCACCAACGTAACGTATACCCAATGCATATATGAGACGATGCAAAGGTTGTGTTTTACTCTTTTCAATGGCTTCTTCTAAGTTTGAAATAGATTTTGGACCAAAACCATCGATATTTTTTAATCCGTTGGTATCCATTTCATAAATACCAGGTATATCTTTCAATATATCCCACTCAAAGAATTTTCTAACATTAGCCTCTCCCATACTTTTTATATCCATCGCATCTTTACTTACAAAATGGATAATTCTTTCCACCACTTGTGCCTTACAGTTGATGTTGATACAACGCCAAACAGCTTCATCATCTGATTTAAAAAGTGATTGCTTGCATTCCGGGCAATGTTGAGGAAATGAAATGTTTATTTCTTCACCAGTTCTAAGTGCTGGTAATGATTTAACTATTTGTGGAATTACATCTCCACTTCTTTCTATTAAAATACTATCGCCTATCTTAAGATCTTTTTCTTTGATGTACTCTTCATTGTG
>CALQJK010000198.1:0-4162 GCA_943330875.1 Chitinophaga pinensis | reverse complement strand
ATCTGTACAATTGGTTCAAAGGTAAAAAATCTCATCTCGCTAATTATACTAATTTTGAAAAAAATTGGATTATGTTAATGTTTAAAGTTTATCGCTATAAATTGGGGACTCTCTCTATTGGATTTTTAATGCTGCTAAGCTCCTGTTCGAATACAAATAAAGCGTCATTAATTGTATACAATGCTAAGATATATACGATTGACAGTTCTTTTAATCAGGTAGAGGCGATGGCAATTACAGATGATAAAATTATTGCTACGGGGACTACTACATCCATTCTGAGCCGATTTGAATCTGATAGCATGATTGATGCGAGGGGTAATACGATTTTTCCAGGATTTATTGATGCACATTGCCATTTTACAGGATTTGCAAATGACAGCTGGAAATGTAATCTTGTAGGAACCACCTCTTTTAAAGACGTTATTGACAGTGTTTTGAGTTATAGCAAATCAGCACCTATGCTTTGGATTTATGGACGGGGCTGGGATCAAAATGACTGGGAGGAAAAATCTTTTCCCGATAAAAAAATATTAGATAGTTTGTTTCCCGACAGGCCAGTTTTTTTAAAACGCATTGATAGCCATGCAGCATTGGCAAATCAGAAAGCACTTGATATTGCAGGAGTTAACGAAACCTCTGTTATTCAGGGAGGAAGTTTTGAAAAAAATCAGGGAAAATTAACGGGTTTGCTTGTAGACAACGCCATGAGTTTAGTTGAAAACAACATCCCCGCTATTCCTGATAGCTTATCAAAAAAATACTTTTCTCAATTACAGCAGTTATGCTTTGCCGTTGGGTTAACTAGTGTTCATGATTGTGGAATAAATGAACACACGATTGATTTGATTGATGAAGAACAACAATCAGGATTATTAAAAATGAAAATATTTGCACTTTTATCAGATAGCATTCAATACTATGATACTTGGATAAAAAAAGGGCCGTATATCACCGACCGATTACATGTTGGCGGATTTAAATTATATGCAGATGGGGCACTTGGTTCAAGAGGGGCATGTTTATTAGACAACTATACAGATAAACCGAAATGGAAAGGTTTTCTTTTAAGTGATAAAAAACATTTTCAAGAAATTGCTAACAAATTAATTCATGCTGAATTTCAACTATGCACACATGCTATTGGAGACAGTGGTAATCGTGAAGTCTTGAGTATTTATGCTGCTGTGTTGAAAGGTGAAAATGATAAAAGATGGAGAATAGAACATGCACAAGTTGTTGATAGTAATGATTTAAATTTCTTTCGCGACAACAACATTATTCCATCAGTACAGCCAACACATGCTACAAGCGATATGTACTGGGCAGAAGCAAGATTAGGACCCAATAGAATAAGTAGCGCATACGCCTACCAGACATTGCTGAAACAAAATGGATGGATGCCACTTGGAACAGATTTTCCTGTAGAAGATATTAGTCCGTTTAAAACATTTTACGCGGCCGTTTTCAGAAGAGATGGAAAAGGTTTTCCAGCGAATGGTTTTCAAAAAGAACATGCCTTATCTCGCGAACAAGCTATTCGTGGTATGACCATCTGGGCAGCTAAAGCAGCATTTGAAGAAAAAGAAAAAGGGAGTTTAGAAGTTGGTAAAGCTGCTGACTTTATTCTTCTTGACAAGGATTTGATGAAATGCAAAGAGGAAGACGTTTTAAATACAAAAGTTCTGTCTACCTATATAAATGGTGAAAGGGTATATTAATTATTTGATGTAATAGAAATTTCGATGGTTTTTGAAAAGAGGGGTTTGAAATAAATGATTAAGGGTGGTATTGGGAAATGTGCTGGTTTTTAATATTGCGATATTGCAATATTACGAATACGGTAAAGTAACAACAATTTTTTTATCCTTAATTTTCTTACTGCTAGACTTAATTTTATTTAGTGTTTTTTACCCCTTCATTCCATCACTAAAAACCCAACCGTTCTGCAAAAACAACCTTATTTATTTCAACATATTATTTGCATTACCTTCGCGCCATTATAAAGAGTCGCACAAAATTTCCTAAAGCGTTAATTCTTCCCTACTGAGAAAGATGATAAGGGGTATAATATTAGACCGAAATTTTAAAACTATATTAATATATGAAACAGGAAGAAGTCCTTTTAAAAAGAAGTGAAAACAAATGTGAGCTATGTAATGCTGAAAATGCTCTTTCCCTTTATGAGGTTCCTCATGCTACACATAGAGACGAAGAAGGTTGTGCAATGATTTGCAGTAAGTGTATGGCGCAATTAGATAAAAAAGAAGAATTGGATAGTAAGCATTGGACATGCTTAACCACTGCTATGTGGAGTGAGGTTCCCGGGATACAAGTAGTGTCGTGGAGAATGTTAAACAGACTTCGTGAAGAAAGCTGGGCTGTTGAAAATCTGGACATGATGTATTTAGATGATGACAGACTGGAGTGGGCTAAGAAAACAGGAGATCACGAAAACGATTCCAGTGTTGATTTACATAAAGACAGCAACGGGCAAATATTACAAGATGGCGATTCCGTTGTATTAATTAAATCTCTGGACGTAAAGGGATCAACGCTGAATGCAAAGATGGGCACCGTTGTAAAAAACATCAAAATTGTAGAAGGAAATACAGAACAGATTGAAGGAAAAGTAGAAGGCCAGTTAATTGTGATTTTGTCGAAATACGTGAGAAAGCAAAGTTGATAATTTGATTTTAAGAAATGCGGATGTAAGATTATTGAGTTTAACTTTTAAATCAAACCGGCTTTTAATCCTGCATATAATTTTTCGAAATACGATTTTGAAATAAAATAAAAATGAGCAGGATTAATTAGCTTTAAATTTCTTCTGGCTTCTTTGATTTTGCCCAATTTAATAAGCGCGAGTGAGTTATAGATATACAGTTGATCGTAATAGCCTTTCCATTTAAATTCAGTTGTTTTTTTAAAGTCGCTTAGTGCAACGCTGCTTAATTCTAATAATGATTCGTGCGCATCAATATACCACAAACCATCACATACAAAATAATGGAATCCAGGAAACTCTTTAAATAAACCCTTCTCATTTCTAGGCATACTTTTTTCCGCAATAAAAATTTCACTGATGATATTTTTTGTTTCCTTTTTTTGAAAATAGTAGCTCCCAATCAATAAAGTTTGATAATATCTTCCTAAAACAAAAGGATGAATTGATATTGACGTTTTGAACATTTTTATTATACCCTGCCATTTGCTTTTCATTAGGGGAAGATTGCCATCAAAAAAATATTTTAAGAATAAAATGCAATTAGCGAAGAGCTTCCCTTCATATGTAGTTTCATTTTCTACATACTTTTCATAGCCTTTATACTGGAAGGCCGACAGTATTTCATAATCAGGAAAAAGTTCATAATAAAAACTTCTACCCATTGTACTTTTAGCAAGAGGCTCCATTACCTTTTCAAAAAGTTCCTGATTTTTTCTTAGCAGCATTGCCATTGATCTGCATGCAGCCTGAAAGCTTTTGTCTCCTTTGTCAATATTTTCAAAATGTGCAGGATTGTAAAAAGACAAGACTAATTCTTCTAGTATATCACTTGTTTTACTGGGATATTGATTGGATTTATTAATATAATCTTTTAAAATTCTAATCGTATCGTAAGAAGGCGAGAATTCGGATTGTTGAAAACCTAAAAATCTTTTTATAGTTGATTCGGAAATATATTTTCCTGTAACCTCTGCAATGCTATTAGCAAGTTTTTTGCAGTCGGCTGCATTTTCAACAACAGTATCTCCTGTTTTTATGATGAGATTTTTTATGTCGTCAATTTCTTTTTTGGAGATAGGGTTAGGTTTTCGCGCCATAACAACAAAACTAATTTATTAATAGGAAATTTACAGCGCACTTAATTAATGAGCATTAATGAAATCAAGCTGATTTTGGCATTGAAATATCCTGTGCTTTAGTACGAACCACGGCAAAATATCATACTTTTGCGAGCAATCTTAATTGTTAATATTAATGATTAAGAAAAATATTCGTCCCATAGTTTAATGGATAAAACGGAAGTTTCCTAAACTTTTGATCTAAGTTCGATTCTTGGTGGGACGACAACCCTCATCTTCTTTTGTAATGATTACCCCAATTTCTACTTGATCTTGGGGTTTTTTATTTGCCTCACGTACTATTTCATCTGAATTT